>RFJA01000293.1 GCA_003695065.1 Alphaproteobacteria bacterium | reverse complement strand
GCTCAAGGCTCTGTATCTATTGCCGGGGTTGCCACGAGATATCGACGCGCAGGCCGTCGAGGATTATTTTTCCTACGGCTATATTCCGGATCCCAAAACGATTTTGAAATCTGTGCGCAAACTGCCACCCGGACACGTGCTGTCGCAGCGCCGTGGCGACCCGATTGCCCGGCCGCGCCAATACTGGGACCTTTCATTTCGTCCTGACCACCGCCTGGACCAGGGGGCGGTCAACGAGGAGCTGCCCGGGCGTCTGGCGGAAGCCGTTCGCATCCGGATGATCGCCGACGTGCCGCTGGGAGCATTCTTGTCCGGTGGTGTGGATTCAAGTGCCGTGGTGGCTTTGATGGCCGAAGAATCCGCCAACCCCATCAACACCTATTCGATCGGGTTTGATCAGCCTGAATATGACGAGCGGGAATATGCGCTGGAAGTGGCGGCGCGTTACAACACCCATCACACGACGCGCGAGGTCAACCCCAACGACTTCGATCTGGTGGAAAAGCTCGCCGAGCTTTACGACGAGCCTTACGCAGACAGTTCCGCCATGCCCACCTACCGGGTCTGCGAGCTCGCACGCGAGCAGGTAACAGTGGCCCTGTCGGGCGATGGCGGGGACGAATTGTTCGCCGGGTACCGGCGACATCGCTGGCATGCTTATGAACAAAAAATCCGAGACCTGGTCCCGGCCGGACTGCGCCGACCGATTTTCGGCTTTCTAGGCCGTGTCTATCCAAAACTGGACTGGGCGCCTCGTGCGCTGCGGGCAAAATCGACTTTTGAATCCCTTGGTTTCGATGCGGCTGAGGGATATTTCCACAGTGTGTCGGTGCTTCCGGCGCGCCTGCGTCGCAAGATATTCAGCCCTGCTTTCGCTTCGGAACTTCAGGGCTACGACGCGTTGAGCGTGTTGCGGGGAGTTATGGACAACGCCCCGGTGGAGGACGAGCTCTCGCGGGTGCAATATGCTGACGTGAAGACTTACCTGGCCGGCGATATTCTGACCAAGGTGGATCGGGCCAGCATGGCCCACTCGCTGGAGGTGAGGGTACCGATTCTAGACCACAAATTCATGGAATGGGCGGCCCGGATCCCGCCGCGCCTTCATCTGGAAAATCGCCAGGGGAAAATGGCGTTCAAACGGGCGCTCGAGGGGCGGTTGTCCCACAAAACATTATACCGGGACAAAATGGGTTTCGCGGTTCCTCTGGAGAACTGGTTTCGTGGGCCGCTCCGCGATAAGATTCGCGCCGCTGTGGAAAACCAGACTTTGGCCGACACGGGAATTTTCGACATGCGGTTCCTCAAAACGCTGGTGGATGAACACCAGTCGGGTCGCTGGAATCACAGCTCGGCGCTTTGGGCAATCTTGATGTTCGAGAAAGCAATGAAGCGGCTGACTGCCTGACTGTGGCGATACTCGAAAGTGATGGAGGGCGAAGGATGATGCGGGGATGGCTCGGTCTCTTGACTATGATCATGGTATTGGCGATCGCGCCGGGTTCTGCGGTTGCTCATCCCGCGGATGCCGAACAGCTGCCGCGGCTGGTCAAAATGATCCGGTCCAGTCTCGTTGGAATTGGAACCTTCCAGGCATTGCGTCGACCACCGGTTGACCTGAAAGGCAGTGGCTTTGTGGTTCAGGGCGGGCTGCATGTCATTACCAATTACCATGTGGTTCCGAGCGGCATTGATACGACTGCCAACGAACGTCTGGTGGTGATTGTCGGCAATGGGCGTCACTATACCGACCGCAACGCCGAAGTTGTCGCCATTGACGCCGAACATGATCTCGCGTTGTTGAAAATCGACGGCGATCCCTTGCCGCCAGTGGTATTGGGTAAAGGAGGATTGTTGCCGGAAGGAACCCCGATTGCCCTTACCGGCTATCCGATCGGTTCCATTCTTGGCGTATATCCGGTCACCCACACCGGGATTGTGGCAGCGATCACGCCGATCAAGATTCCGCAACCGGACTCGCGCTTTCTCGACGCGGAGATGATCCTGCGCAGTCCCTTTGACGTCTACCAACTGGATGCGACCGCCTTTCCCGGCAACAGCGGCAGCCCGGTCTATGACATTCGAACCGGGCGCGTGGAGGCCATACTCAACAGTACATTCGTCAAGGAAACCAAGGAGCGGGCACTGTCCGAACCCACTGGCATATCATTTGCCATCCCTGTGATCTATGTCCACGAGCTCCTCAAAAAGGCGGGATTATAAAGCCAGTGAGGGTTTACCGCCTTTTATTCCGGTGATTCGGGTCCGGCCGCTGGCTCAATCTTGTTGAGAATGGTTGGATCGTGTTCCTGAGCAATTGAGGACGCCGGTGTGCTCATCTCTTGACTGTCAGCAATTACGGATTCATCGGAAGCCCGCAGAAGCCCATAAATTGCGACCACGGCGACAACCCACCCCAGAACTGCGCCTGACACCCAGACGAGAAGGGAATTGCGGACTGACATCCGCTCCTTATCTCTGTCCACCGGATTTTCTGCCATCTGATTATCGACCCCCCGAATTCCTGTCTGCTTCCCCGGTCGAAGGCTTGCTGCGCTTGCCCGGACCCCACTTATCGAACCGAACGCTTCATCTTGGCGAAGCGTGACGACATCTTGGCGCTGCTCCCTGGCGGGATCCCCAACAGCTACTAGATAAAGGATGTCAGTGATATGAAATCACAATATCTGCCCGTCGTCATCTTCTTTTTCAAGATTTCCTTACCGCTTCAAAGCAACATTTAAACACTTTTTACTAACACTATGCTGGCGCTTGTTTATTTCCAGCATCCGGGAGAGGACGAGCAAGAACCGGGCCAACCAGAGGAATTCGCGAGAATCCCGGGAATCAAAAAGACTCGGCGCTTGATCGGGTCCAGCGGCGTCAAAAATCTGTAAAATTTTTCGACGGACAGGCGGCCAGAAAGTCCCCGCGATCAACTGCCGGAAGAGTCGAGGGCGTACCCGGCGGCGCGCACGGTCCGTATGACGTCCTTGCCGCCGTCAGCGTTCAACGCCTTGCGCAGGCGCCTGATGTGGACATCGACGGTGCGCAGTTCCACGTACACGTCATGGCCCCAGACTGCATCGAGCAGTTGTTCGCGGGAAAATACGCGATTTGGGTGTTCCATGAAATGGCGCAGCAGGCGGAACTCGGTTGGTCCAAGATGAATACTTTGGCCGGCCCGGGTCACCTTGTGGGTAACACTGTCGAGAACGATGTCTTCGTATTTCAGTGTTTGTCCAGACAATGCCGGGCGGACCCGGCGCAAAATGGCATTGATCCGGGCGACAAGCTCGCGCGGCGAGAAGGGTTTGGTGACGTAGTCGTCAGCACCGGTGTCCAGGCCACGTATCCGGTCGCTTTCCTCGGTGCGTGCGGTGAGCATGATGACCGGAACATTGGCCGTTTCCGAATGACGTCGCAAGCGCCGGCAAATCTCGATCCCCGACAGGTTGGGCAGCATCCAGTCCAGAAGGATGAGGTCAGGCGGGGTTTCCTGGGCCATGAGCCAGCCTTCCTCTCCGTCGGCGGAGCAGGCGACATCGAACCCCTCATGCTCCAGATTGTAGCGGACCAGTTCGGTAAGGCTGAGGTCGTCTTCGACAAGCAGTATTTTCGGTCTCATGGGGCTGCTCGCGTGCGCTACTCCTGTTCGGGTGGTTTGACCGTGGTGAAGCTGGTCTCATCGCTCTTGGGGCGTTCCAGGTCCAAATTCCGTCCCTCTACCAGATAATAGACGATCTCGGCCACGTTGGTGATGTGGTCACCGATCCGTTCAATATTCTTGGCGATGAACAGGAGATGAGTGCACGGCGTGATCAGGCCGGGATTTTCCATCATATAGGTCAGCAATTCCCGAAACAGGCTGTTGTAGAGGTCATCAATGGCCTGATCGCTGTCGCGCACCGCAACGGCCTTTTTGCTGTCGCGGTCAATGTAGGAGTCCAGAACCTCCTTGAGCATGACTCGGGCATGGTCCGCCATTTGCGGAAGAATGACCGCCGGCTGAACCGGCTTGCTGTGGTTGAGCGCGATCGAGCGTTTGGCAATGTTTTTGGCATAATCGCCGATCCGCTCCAATATCGACGAGATCTTGAGCGCCCCGACGATTTCCCGAAGGTCGTCCGCCAGCGGCGCCCGAAGCGCAATCAGGTTGATCGCCATGGTTTCGGCATCCTGATCGAGCTTGTCTATGGTTTTATCGGCCGCAATTATTTCGCGGGAACGGTCCTCGTTCCGGCTAACCATGGCCTCGATCGCGCCGTTCAGTTGCGCTTCGGCAAGCCCACCCATCTGGGTGATCATCGACCGGAGCTGATGCAGGGCTTCGTCATAGGATCTTACGGTATGATGTTCGCTCATGATGGGGTCCTGTTCTAGCCGTACCGGCCCGTAATATAATCCTTGGTCCTTTCTTCGCGCGGATTTGTGAAAATCTCTGCCGTGTTTCCATATTCGATGAGGTCGCCCATATGGAAAAAGGCCGTCCGCTGCGAGACCCGCGCAGCCTGCTGCATGGAGTGGGTCACGATGACGATGGCGAACCGTCCGCGCAACTCGTCGATCAGTTCCTCGATCCGGGCCGTGGCAATGGGATCGAGAGCGGAGCAGGGCTCGTCCATGAGGATCACTTCGGGATTGACCGCGATCGCCCGGGCGATGCACAGACGCTGCTGCTGGCCACCGGAGAGAGCCGTGCCCGGCTGGTCCAGACGATCCTTGATCTCGTCCCAGAGCCCGGCCTTTTGAAGCGCGGTGAAGACGATTTCATCGAGGTCCTCACTGTTGCGCGCAAGACCGTGAATGCGGGGCCCGTAGGCGACATTCTCGTAAATCGATTTGGGAAAAGGGTTTGGCTTCTGAAACACCATGCCGACGCGGGCCCGGATCTGGACCACATCCACGGACGGGTCATAAATGTCCTTTCCGTCGAGCGTGATCTCGCCCACAACCCGACAGCCGGGCACCGTATCGTTCATCCGGTTGAGACACCGCAGAAACGAGGACTTGCCGCAGCCGGAGGGCCCAATCAGAGCCGTCACGTTGTCTTTGTAAATGTCCAGGTTGACATTACGCAACGCGTTGTTGTCGCCGTAAAAAACGCCGACATTGCGGGCCGACATCTTGGGTGTTTCTACGGCTTCGTTCGGCAACGGTTTTACAGTCTGATCCATGAGTGTCATTTCCGGCCCCTACCAGCTCCGCTCGTATTTCTGCCGCAACCAAATGGCGATCGCGTTCATGACAACCAGAAAGCCCAACAGTACCATGATCGCCGCCGATGTTTTTTCGACGAATGCGCGCTCGGGACTGTCGGCCCAAAGAAAGATCTGAACCGGCAATACGGTGGCGGCATCCGTGATCCCGCCCGGAATATCCACGATAAAAGCCACCATGCCGATCATCAGAAGCGGGGCAGATTCCCCCAGCGCCTGGGCCATGCCAATGATGGTGCCGGTCAGGATTCCGGGCATGGCCAGCGGCAGGACGTGATGAGCAACAACCTGCACCCTTGATGCGCCGAGGCCGGTGGCCGCATCACGAATTGACGGGGGCACCGCCTTGATCGCCGCCCGCGCCGAAATGATGATCGTGGGAAGGGTCATCAGCGCCAGGGTCAGCCCACCCACCAGCGGAGCCGACCGGGGAAGATGGAAGGTGTTCAGGAACACCGCCAGCCCCAGCAGGCCGAACACGATGGACGGTACGGCCGCAAGATTATTGATATTCACTTCAATC
>RFJA01000034.1 GCA_003695065.1 Alphaproteobacteria bacterium | reverse complement strand
TAAACAGCCACAGAAAAAGCCGCCGGTCCACCAGTGCTCCCGGGCCAACAAATTCTCCCGCTGGGCGAACCGCTTCCAGGGATTCATAGCGGCCTGTCGACGACTTTCCCCGCAGAAGCAGGTTCTTGCGTTCTGCCTGGGTGGGCAACAGGCCGTCCACATAGGGACGGGTCAGAGTGTCGAGAAAGGGCGCATGACTGATGGCATCGCGAAGCCGATTCTTCGTGAACGGCGCCTTTGGCCCCGCGGTCTCCCGGGCGGTGATGATGCGACGTCGGGCAATCGCCACCAGCACGCCTTCAACTGCCGCGAGGATCGCGAAGCCAACAATAGTGAGCACCACTGCGGCTGCGGATATCTGACCCACTCCGCCAACCAGGGGATCGGTGCGCATCAGGCGCGCAAGTTCCTGCGCCGATACGTCCCGAGCAAGGCTGATGGCTATCTGGGAGACCGAGTCGTACAATGGTTCGCTGAGAACGAAGGCGGCGCCAAACGCTACCCCAAGCCATAGATATCTGATCACGTCCTTACCCCGTATGCGTCGGCCGATGGAATGCGGGGCAAGAGTACACCGCTTTCAGGGGAATCCCAAGCCTGCCCGGCCACCTGCTTTCGTTTGGGTCGGCTTTTCCATTTTGTCTTTGTGGTTCAGCCTGCTACACCAGCCTGAGAGGCGGCTTCCGTTGAGCGAGGGCTGGCAGTGCAGAACCGACAGAAGAGACATTTTTTCCATGTCTTGCCGACTTTTGCGCCGGGAGGCGTGCAAATTCGGGTCGCTTATCTGCTCAATCATCTGCGCTTGCCTGCGCGCCACACGATTGTTGCTCTGGATGGTGATACGTCGGCCAGCAGCCGTCTCTCTTCCGATATCGATGTTGCGTTTGCTACGCCACCGCTCGGTGGGGGACTGGCGGGCCGGATCCGGGCCTGTCGCCGGGTTTTGGCGACCCACAAGCCCGATCTCCTCTTGACCTACCAGTGGGGGGCCATCGAGTGGGCGCTGGCAAACCGGTGGGCCCCGATCTGTCCGCACATTCACCTGGAGAGCGGATTTGGAGCCGAGGAAGCCGAGCGCCAGCTTGCGCGCCGGGTTTGGACGCGCCGAATTGCTCTTGGCCGGGTAGACAAGCTGATCGTACCTTCACAAACCCTGGTCCGGATCGCGACCAGAGAGTGGCGGATCCCGTCCGCCAAGGTGTGCTATATCCCGAACGGCGTCGATTGCGAGAAATATGGTCAGCCACCGCGCCCCGGCGCCATCCCCGGATTCGCGAAACGGGAAGGCGAGACCGTGGTTGGAACGCTGACCCCGCTTCGTCCCGAAAAGAACCTGACGCGCCTGATTCGCGCCTTTGCGACCGTGCTGCCCACCAACCCCGAATGCAGACTGATCATCATGGGGGAGGGTGGCGAGCGGGAAAAGCTGGAGGCGCTGGTTCAGGCTCTTGGCCTGCACGACCGGGTGGTCCTGCCCGGCCACATCGACCATCCGGAGGCAGCGCTCGGCTGGCTCGATCTTTATGCGATCTCGTCCGATACCGAACAGATGCCCAATGCGGTCAACCAGGCGATGGCTGCGGGGCTCGCCGTGGTGGGACTGGATGTGGGCGATGTCAGGCATATCGTGTCTGACGCCAACAAACCGTTTATCGCCAAACGGGGCGACGAGTCCGAGTTTGCCCGCCATATGGCGCGGCTGGTTTCGGACATTCGGCTGAGACGGGACGTGGGGAGAGCCAACCAGGAGCATGTCCGGCGCGCATACACCCTTGACGGGATGCTGCGTGCGTATGAATGCGCGTGGGGGGAAGTGTCATGAAATGGTCTGAGGTGTGATGAGGATTGTCACCTTCACCACGCTTTACCCAAGCCGTGCACGCCCCCATTTCAGCGTGTTTGTGGAAAACCGGCTGCGCTATCTTGTGGCAAGTGGCGAGGTCGAGGCGCGGGTGGTGGCGCCAGTGCCATGGTTTCCGTTCAAGGCAGGCCGGTTTGGCCTTTATGGGGCCTACGCCCGGACGCCGCGCAGCGAGGTGCGTTGCGGGGTTGCGGTGGACCATCCCCGGTTCCCGGCGGTTCCCCGGATCGGCATGGCGGTGGCCCCGGTCAGCCTGGCGTTGTCCACTTTGCCGACCTTGAAACGTTTGATCCGGGGTGGCTACGACTTCGATCTCATTGATGCCCACTACTTCTACCCGGATGGCGTGGCCGCGGTCATGCTTGGTCGTCTGCTCGGCAAGCCGGTGGTGGTAACCGCCCGGGGTACCGACATCAACCTGTTTCCCGGATACATGATACCGCGCCACTATATCCGTTGGGCGGCACGATCGGCGGACGGCCTGATTACGGTCAGCGCCGCGCTCAAGGACAAGTTGCAGAGCCTTGAGGTTCCGGCCGACAAGATCCGGGTGCTGCGCAATGGTGTCGATCTCGATCTTTTCCGGCCCCGGCCGCAGGATTGGGCACGTCAGCAGATCGGGGCGCCTGCTGGTCTGCTCTTGCTTTGTGTTGGAAACCTGGTCGAGCTCAAGGGGCATGATATTGCCATCCGCGCCGTTGCCGCGCTCGATAACGCATCCTTGATGATTGTCGGGACCGGGCCCGAGGAAGCGCGCCTGAAGGCACTGGTGGCGCAACTGGGTATTGCGCGCCGGGTGCACTTCGTCGGCGGTATTCCGCACCGCGAGCTTCCCCTTTACTACGCAGCGGCCGATTCCCTGATCCTGGCGTCCAGTAGAGAGGGGATGCCAAATGTGGTGCTTGAGTCCCTGGCCACAGGCACGCCGGTCATCGCGTCTGATATTCCGGGCATGTCAGAACTGATCGGGCCGCCCGAGGCGGGCCGCCTGATGGCGTCGCGCACCCCGGAGGCGCTAGTCGAGGCGGTCTGGCAGTTGATGGCCAATCCGCCAAACCGAACCGCCACCAGAGCCTACGCCGAGAGGTTTGGCTGGGATGCCACCACCAAAGGTCAGCTCGAGCTGTTTCGCGAAATTTTGGCGAGTCGTTCAT
>RFJA01000033.1 GCA_003695065.1 Alphaproteobacteria bacterium | reverse complement strand
GTCGGCGATCCGGGGCAAGAGCGTGCCGCAACTGATCTTGGCGCTTTGCGAGGCGCGGCTGGCATGGCTCAAGCGGCTCAAGACGTGGCCGACCTTCGGGCGCGGCTGGGAACGCAGGGTGCGCGAGGTTGAAGCGGTCGCCCTGCGCATGGCCGGAAAGACCGATCGCGCCGAGCCAGTCGCAACGCCTGCGCCGGGCAAGTCGGGGGAAACGCCACGCGCGACGGCAACGCTGATGGACGTGGCCCGCGATCCGGCGGCCATGACGGCGGGGGCATCCGCCATCGGCTCCCTGACGGCGCTTTCGCAGGGCAATGGGCCGGTGCAATGGGCGGTGGCCGTGGCGCTCGTCCTTGCGGCTCTGGTGGCCGTCTGGTGGCTTGTCCGGGGGCGTGAGTGATGCTTGCCGCGCTGATCCGCTGGCTGACCGGCGGCATCCTCGACCGGGTTCTGGATACCATCGACAA
The DNA here is from genome assembly GCA_003695065.1 of Alphaproteobacteria bacterium. Taxonomy (GTDB): domain Bacteria; phylum Pseudomonadota; class Alphaproteobacteria; order Sphingomonadales; family Govanellaceae; genus J090. The sequence continues at coordinate 2,230 of RFJA01000033.1, read as the reverse complement.
GCGGGTGGATGCCGAGACCGATCGCGACCGGATCAAGGCCGAGGTCATCAAGACCTACCTCGAGACGCGACCGGGCTTCATGCGGGCGGGCGGGTTCTGGCTGATGCTGCTCTTTGCCGCGCCGCTTGGCTTCTGGTTCGCCGCCGTCACTATCTACTCGGTGTTCTGGTGCGCAGGCTGCGCTTTCCCGCAGGACTGGACGATTGCAGCCCTGCCCCCGCCGCTGGACGACTGGTCAGGGCTGATCATCGCCTCTATCTTCGGTGTCGTCGGTTACACGATGGGGCGACGGTGAATGAGCTGCGCGTATCTACGTCGCGCCCCGGTAGCCGTGTGCACCCGACTTGGCGGATAGCGCAGTCACCGTGATAGCCGGGACTGGATGCCGCGCCGCCCTCGCTTGCGCCCTTACAGCGCAGCCGTTGGCAATATAGCATTACGGCTGCATCATGTCAGTATCCCATCGCTGAACATTTTCGGAACATGACCCGGCGTCCCGCAAAAATCCCCCACAAAACGCGAAATATCGCGCCGAAACAGGCCGGTATTGGTGCTTCTCCTGGGCACCAAATCCCTTCCCGTATTTGCCTGCCGCTGCACATTTTTGCCGAAAAACAAGGGGTTTCCGGCGTGCGGCGCTCGCCTTTGCATTGCCCTGCGCGGCAAAAACGTGCAACAAATCCCGCAAAAATCCCCCATCGTGGGGGCAACGGGGAGATTCGGTGGCGTCGATCACCAAGCACAAGACCGGGTATCGGGCGCAAGTGGAGCGCCGGGGGATTCGCCGTAGCAAGGTGTTCCCGACGAAGCGGCAGGCCCAGGATTGGGCGGCGCGGGTCGAGTATGAAATCCTGAACGGCGACAAGATCGCGGCAGAAACAACCTTGGGCGAGGTGTTGGACCGCTATGCGCGCGAGGTCAGCCCGAAGAAGCGCGGCGAGCGGTGGGAGACGATCCGGCTTGCCAAGATCAGGCGCGATCCGATTGCCCGCGTGAGGCTCCGCGATCTTGCCCCGCGTCATTTTGCGGACTGGCGGGATCGACGGCTCAAGGAAGTCGCCCCGGCCAGCGTCATTCGGGAAATGCAACTCATTTCGTCGGTGCTGAACCTCGCCAGGCGCGAATGGGGGCTGATCGGTGAAAACCCGCTGCGCGACGTGGCGAAGCCGAAGAAGCCGCCGCCGCGTGACCGCTTGCCGACCGAAGCCGAGATCGAGGCCATGCGGTTCTCGGCAGGCGAAGATCTGACCAAGGCGACCGCCCGCGCCTTTCACGCCTTCCTCTTTGCCTTGGAAACCGCGATGCGGGCCGGTGAGATTGCCGGGCTGACGTGGGATCGGGTTGACCTCGATCGGCGGGTTGCGCGGCTGACACACACGAAGAACGGTCGCCCGCGCGATGTGCCGCTTTCCAGCGAGGCAATCCGGTTGTTGCAGGCCTTGCCGCCTGACGATCCGGTGTTCGGCCTCACGCCGCGCCAGCTCGACGTGCTGTTTCGCAAGGTTCGGGATCGGGCCGGAGTTGCCGGCCTGACCTTCCACGACAGCCGACACGCGGCGATCACCCGGCTTTCAAAGCGGCTCGATGTGCTGGCTCTGGCCCGGATGGTGGGCCATTCCGACCTGCGCATGTTGCAGGTCTATTACAACGAGAGCGCGGAAGATCTGGCGAAGCGGCTGGACTGAGGGCGATATTTGGAAAGTGTCGACAATTTTTTCTTGGTGGCAAAAACAACCTGTGTATGTCCTTTCAATATTACAAACGGTGGTGGCACCAAATGCAATCGATACCCTAATTCGTGAAGTTTCTGCCGCTCTGTTTCAGTAAAATAACGCTGTATCCCTTCAATGCCTTCGCAGGCACATCCGACATTCATTCGTTTTTCGTGCAACTTTGGAAGCATAGAAATAAGCTGTGGGAATTCTTCAAACACAGATGGCGGTGATTCTCCTTCACTATCCGCCCAAAGTCTAGGCACCCCTGGGCGAAATGGGCCACGTCCAAATCTGTCTTGATAACGCAGAAATATCATAGCCGCACCTGCCTTGTTTTCCCGCGCCCGCGCGCTTTCAGTTCTCCGGTTCTGATCCGGCGGCGGATCGTGTCGGGGCTGACCCCGAGTTGCCGCGCTGCCTCGGGGATGGTCACCCATTCCGGCTGCGGGGCGATCCTGACCGCCGAGATTTCTTCCCGCAGCGCCCTGACCTCGGCAAACAGCGCGTCGAGGGCG
>RFJA01000292.1 GCA_003695065.1 Alphaproteobacteria bacterium | reverse complement strand
CGGCACGTCTTCGCCGCTGCACGAGCGCACCGTCTCGCTCAGGACGCGCTCCATGCGCCGGAGATCGGCAATCTTCTCCCGCACCACCGCGAGGTGCCGTTTCGCAAGGTTTTCCACGTCACCGCAGGACACGGCATTCCGGTCTACCAGATCAAGAAGACCTTTCAGGTCCCGAACGGAAAATCCCAAATCCCGCCCGCGCATGATGAACCGCAGGCGTTGCTCATACCCCTTGTCATACTGGCGATAGCCGCTGTCCGAACGGGCCGGTTCCGGTAACAGGCCGATTTTTTCGTAATAGCGGATCGTCTCGGCATTGCAGCCGGTTCGCTTCGCCAGTTCTCCCCGCTTCATGGCGTCGCCGCGCATCTGGCCCCCGTCGCATTGCTAGGTCCTGTAATCACAGCTATGTCTTGTGTCCCCATCCCATAACGATGATCGACATGCCCAGCAGGGTGATTCCGGCCCCCGTCCAGTCCAGCACCGACAGTTTCACACCGTCCACCAGCCTGAGCCAGACCAGCGCCGTTGTTATGTAGACGCCGCCGTAGGCGGCATAGACGCGACCGCTGGCCGCCGGGTGCAAGCTCAGAAGCCAAACGAACAAAGCGAGACTGGCCGCGGCCGGGAGCAGCAACCAGACCGATCCGTCCTTGCGCAGCCACAAATAGGGCAGGAAACAGCCGACGATTTCCGCCAGCGCGGTGGCGACGAATAACCCGGCCGTTTTCAGAAGAAACATATCTTGATCCATGGCGAATCCCTGATACCCCTTGACCCTGTAGTGACTACAGGGTCTATCGTGGCGTAAGCTGGATGATTTTGCAAGATAAGACCGGTTTTTATGCCCGAGATGTTTGAGCACGATAACGCGACGGGGGATGAAACCCCGCAGACGACCGACCAGCGCCGTGGAGGGCTTCTGGCGACCGGGGGGATACTCGGTGCCCTGATCGCCTCGTCCTGCTGTGTCGCGCCGCTTGTCCTCGTGACCCTTGGTGTAAGCGGCGCGTGGATCGGCAACCTGACGGCGCTTGAGCCGTACAAGCCGTTCTTCCTCGTTGCCACGGCGCTGTTTCTGGCCGGCGGCTTCTGGCACGTCTACTTCAGGCCGAAGCAGGTCTGCGTCGAGGGGAGCCATTGCGCCCGCCCGGCATCGAGCCGGATCACCAGATCCGCCCTGTGGATTGCCACCGTTCTCGCGCTGCTCTCCGCGACGGTCAATCTCTGGGCGCCGCTGTTTTACTAGGAGACTGTGTATGAAACGAACGCCGATCACCATCGCCGCCGTCGCGGTTGTTGCACTGGCCGGAATAGCGGCCGGCAACATGGTGCCGGGCGCGAGCGCCGGAACCGCAGCCGGGGCGCAAACGCGTACCGTGGCAACCGAACAGACCGTCACCTTTGCCGTCGAGAAAATGACCTGCGCCGCCTGTCCGATCACGGTGCGCAAGGCCATGCAAAAAGTCGAAGGCGTCAAATCCGTGGACGTGGATTTTGCCGCCAAGACGGCGACCGTGGTCTTCGACCCCTCGGTGACGACGCCCGAGCGGATTGGCGCGGCCTCGACCAATGCCGGGTATCCGGCCACTCAAACCCGGTAGGGAAAGAGGGTGTCGGGGCTATTCTGTAATGGACGGTGGCGATTCTGTGAGCGTGTTCGGAATGGCACCTCGCCGAGCCGCACTCAACCACGCAATCAACTGCAACGGCGTATGAGCGATGCCTAATTGCGGCGGCAACCGTCCAAACCGCAACACCAGACCCGATATCCTCGTGATCGGCGGCGGATCGGCCGGGTTTTCGGCTGCGATCACGGCGGCCGAGTCCGGCGCGAAGGTCGTGATCGCCGGAGAAGGGACCATCGGCGGCACCTGCGTCAATGTCGGCTGCGTGCCGTCCAAGGCCCTGATCCGCGCCACCGAGGCCGTCCACAAAGCCAACATCGCCAACCGGTTCGACGGTATCAAGGGCGCTTCGGAAATCTTCGACTGGCGAGCCCTCATTCGGCAAAAACAACAGCTCGTCGATAGCCTGCGCCAGGCCAAATACGAAGACCTGCTGCCGGACTACTCCAACATCTCCTATGTCACGGGCCGGGCGCGGTTCACCGGCAATGGCACCGCGGTCGATGTGAATGGCACACTCTACCATCCAGAGAAAATCATTCTCGCCACCGGTGCTTCGGCCGCACTGCCGCCGATCAACGGAATTCAGAGCGTGCCTGTTCTGGACAGCACAAAAGCGCTGGCATTGGAGAAACTGCCGGAGTCGCTGCTGATCATCGGCGGCGGCGTCATTGGCTGCGAGCTGGGGCAGATGTTCGCCCGCGCCGGCGTCAAGGTGACGATCTGTTGCCGCAGCCGTCTCCTGCCCGATGCCGAACCGGAAGTCAGCGCCGCGCTGACCGCGCATTTGCGCAAGGAAGGCGTGACTGTCTGCGCAGGCGTCGGCTACCAGAAGATCGAGCAGGACGGCGGGGCCGTCAAACTGACCTGTCAGACCGATGATGGCGAGCGGGTCATCAAGGCCGACAGGCTATTGGCGGCGGCGGGCCGCAAGCCGAACACCAGTTCGCTTCACCTGGACAAGGCCGGTATCGACCTGAACGCCAAGGGCGGCATCGAGATCGACGAACACATGCAGACCAGCAATCCCGATGTCTACGCCGCCGGTGACGTGACGGCCAAGGACATGTATGTCTACATGGCCGCCTATGGTGGCAAGCTCGCCGCCAACAATGCCCTCAATGGCAACACCGCCAAATACGACAATACGACCATGCCCGCCGTCGTGTTCACCGATCCGCAGGTCGCCACCGCCGGACTGACCGAGGCGACTGCAAAAGCCCAAGGCTTCGATGTGAGAACTAGCACAATTACGCTGGACATGGTTCCACGCTTCATCACATCACGCGAAACCAGCGGCCTCATCAAGATGGTCGCCGACGCCAAGACCGACAAGATTCTGGGGGCAACCATCCTGGCGCCAGAAGCGGGAGACAGCATCCAGACCGTCATCATGGCCCTGAAGGCCGGTCTCACCACCAAGGAACTGGGCGACACGATATTCCCGTATCTGACCGCCGTTGAAGGGCTCAAGCTCGCGGCGCAGGGCTTCAGGAAAAATGTGCACAAACTGTCGTGTTGTGCCGGGTGACGCGCCTGACGTTTGGTTTTCTCTCTCCGTGCGCATTTCGGGAAAAATGCAAGACGTCGGTCACCAGTGGGGACAAGGGCGCCGCTGGCGCGCGTTATACCACAACAAATCGGCGCACAGGTTTTTCCCAATCCGCCGAACATCCATTAGAAAACATGGCCAGTTAGACCAAATTCGGTTTAGTTAGAAGCGTATCCTGCGTTTTTAAAGAAGTTCATGCATTCTTGTGGGGAGAATGTAGCGATAGTGTCTGCGAGTGCG
>RFJA01000291.1 GCA_003695065.1 Alphaproteobacteria bacterium | reverse complement strand
TGGCGATGGCCCGGGCCTGGGTATCGCGGGACCGGTTCACGTTGGCGCTCACCCGGCGTCATCTCTTGCTGGCCTCGGGGGACGTGGTCACGCTGACGCTTGATGATGGAAGCGTCTTCGAGGTGCAGATTGAGGAGGTGGAGTTTGGCGGCGGCCGTCTTCTCTGCCGTGGCGTCCGGTTTCGTGCGGATGTATTCGCCAGCGCCGCGGCGGGGGATTCGGGCCTCTTCCCGCCCCAGGTCCTGCCGGCCGTGCCGGAGACGACCCTCCGCCTCCTCAACCTGCCCCCCGTAACGCCGGCCAGCGTCTTCGCGCCGGTGTTTTTCGCGGCAGCGGCCGGCACTGACACGGGGTGGCGCGGTGCCGCTCTTTATCAGTCCACCGATGGCGGCGCTGACTATGGCCAACTTGCCGGCCTGGCCGCGCCAGCGGTCATGGGGACCTGCCAGAACGTGCTCGGTGATGGCCCGGACGCCTCCTGGGATGAAGCGAACACGCTCACGGTCCGTCTGTTACACGATGACATGACGCTTGAATCGCGGCCCGAACTGGCAGTCCTCAATGGCGCCAACGCCGCGCTGGTGGGGGCAGAGATCATCCAGTTCAAGACTGCCGTTCTGGACCAGAGCGGCGACTATGTGCTGAGTGGACTGCTGCGCGGCCGCCGCGGCACCGAACATGCCATTGCCAGTCACGGGGTGAACGAGAATTTCACGCTTCTGACCCCGGCAACCGCGGTCGCGGTGGAGGTGGGCTTTACGGCGCTTGGTAAGGATTACCTCTACAAGGGGGTGTCGGTGGGCAACAGTCTCGTGGATGCCCCGGCCCAGAATTTCACCTACACAGGGCTTAATCTGAAGCCGTTTTCGCCGGTTCATGTGCGGGGCGCCCGCGGATCCGGGGGCGATCTCGCAATCACCTGGGTGCGGCGCACGCGCGGCGCGGGGGACTGGCTTGACGGTGCCGATGTGCCGCTCGCCGAGGAGGTGGAGGCGTACGAGGTCGATATCCTGAATAGCGGTGCGGTGGTCCGCACCATTACCACGTCGACGCCCACAGTCACCTATACCGCAGCCCAGCAGACAGCCGACTTCGGCGCGATCCAGTCATCGGTTGATGTGGCGGTCTACCAACTGAGCGCCACCGTGGGACGCGGCACGCCCGCCTCCGCAACCCTCTAGAAGGAGACCATTCATGGCAGACAACACCGCTCGGCTCACGCTGCCCTATATCAAGGCGAGTCAGTCCCAGAAGGAAGTGACCCATGCCGAGGCACTCAACATTCTCGACGCCCTGGTTCAGCCGGTGGTCGAGGACCGGGATCTGACGGCTCCACCGGGCACCCCGACCGAGGGCGACCTTTATATCGTGGGTGCCGGCGCCACCGGCGTCTGGGCGGGTGAGGACGGCAAGCTGGCCCACTATGTGGGTGGGGCCTGGGCGTTCTACGCGCCCAGGACAGGCTGGCGGGTGTGGCTGAAGGACGAGGCGGTTGAGGCGCGCTATACCGGAAGCACCTGGGTCGCGGGCGAAGTGCGTGCGGCCACGGTGCTCGTTTCCGGCACGCAGGTCGTTGGCGCCCAGCAAAACGCCATTGCCGACGCGACCGGCGGCACCACTGTGGATGCGGAAGCGCGCGCCGCGCTCAATGCCCTTCTCGCCGCCTGCCGGGCCCACGGCCTGATTGCCACCTAGATCTCCGTCCTTCCCCCTCCGTCCTTCTTCCTGAGTCGAAAGGCGCCCCGTCTGAAAAAGATTTCCCGTCCCGATCGGCAACGGTCCGCGCCGGATCGTTGCCGCTTCGAGCGATAACCCGGGAATGAGCAGACCAACCCGTCGCAATTTCTTACAGGGTCCCCCCATCTTCCCGGTTTCCCCTTTAGCTAACTTCCTGAGTCTGAAATTTTTTCACTAATTGGCCCGAATATTGCTTCCTTCTATATGGGCAGGGAGGGTCCGATACGAACCGGAGAAATCCAATGTTCGGAAAGGACATGAATTTTGCTCAGGAACAAGGTTCGCGAGGCTGTTTCTGGACGGGGACCGGATGGAAAGAGGATCGACGGCGCCGTGTTGATCATCGGCTGGGTCGTCGCCGGAGTGATTCACACTTTCCCTTCAATCCGGCCTTTGTGGTGCAGGTGCTGGCCCGGGACAAGCTGACCCAGGCGCGGGGCGGGCCAGCGGCACAGGCCACCGGCGGTTATGTCGAGGTATCCTCGGGCACGGTGGCTGGCCGGCGCCTAGAATTGTTGGCCTGAACTTCAGGCAGGGCGTGTGCGGGATCGCTGCCGGAGGGGACCCGGATCGCCAAAGATCAGACACAATTCGCTTAAAATACTTCGCAAATTCGCCATATTCACCGGCTAGGCTGAAAATGCGTGCGGAAGTCCGGGCGGGTCGCTCAAGCCAAAGAATATCGACCGGCTTTGCGCATAAGAGAGTATGGAGGAAATCAAATGAAGTCGAGCCATCTGAAAATTGTGGCGTGTTTCACGCTTGTCCCTGCCTTTGTCGCCGCGCCCGCGGTTGCCGACGACAACTGGTACGCGGCCATTCGCGGGGGGTTGAGCAGCGCCGAAAAATCATCGCTGGACGATGTATCCAGCGGGTTGCGTGGCCATGCCGAGCATGGCACCGATCTGGCGATTGGTCTTGGTCTCGGCTATGACCTTGGCGACCTGCGCGTGGAGGGCGAGATCCTGCATCTGCGTAACGATGTGGACGAATTCGCCTTTTCCAATGACGGGGGTCTTGGGGCCGCTCTTGTGGGCGTCAACGATGCCGATAGTGGTAGCACCAGGGCCACTGCCGGCATGTTCAATCTGCTCTATGACATTGACACCGGCAGCGCGGTGACCCCCTATCTCGGCGCCGGCCTTGGCTGGGGCAAGGTGAAGTTCAACAACTATGCGGCGGCCGGGTCGGCGATCCTCGATGACAGCGATTCGGTAATGGCCTATCAGCTTATCGCCGGCCTGCGCGCCCGGGTGAGCCAGGCGGTGGATCTGACCGCCGGCTATCGCTATTTCGGGACCGAAGATCCGAAGCTGACGGACGCGCTTGGCCAGTCGGTGGACGCCGACTTCAACGCCCATGTGTTCCTTGTGGGGCTGGTCTGGAAGTTCGGCGGCAAGGAAGAGGTCGCGTCTGTGCCTGAGCCGGTGCGGACTGTCGTGACCGAGCCTCGGCCTGAACCGGAACCCGAAGCGATTCCTGAGGTCGAGCCCGCTGCCGGGCCCGAACCGGTCGGTCCGTTTATCGTCTATTTTCCCTGGGATAGTGCCGAACTGACCCCTGAGGCGCAGGCTGAAATCAGGCGAGCTGCTGTTGCGGCGAAGGAAAATGCGCCGGTGAAGCTATTGCTGAAGGGGCATGCGGACACTTCGGGACCGGATGACTACAACAACGCCCTGTCCGAGCGCCGCGCCGCGGCAGTGCGCAATGCACTGATCAGTGAAGGTGTGCCCGCCGGCTCCATCGAAACCTGGGGTTACGGGGAGGGCTCACTCGCGGTATGGACCGAGGACGGTGTGCGTGAATCCATGAACCGTCGGGTCGAGATCATATTCGAGTAGGTCCCGTCGATCCGGGCCGGGTCAAAGCGCTCCTCTTGCAGGAGCGCTTTTTCTTTGCTGCGCCCGACGCTCCGGGTTGGCCAGCGCCACGACGACAGCAAGGGCCGAGAGGACCATCATAAAGAGTGCGGTGGGCAGGGCAGAGACAGCGTGCATCAGACCCAGAAGCGCGGTTGATACCGCTGACATCCCCATGCCGATGAAGCCGGACAGGGACGATGATGTGCCGGCGATTTCGGGATAACGATTGAGACTGCCGGCAAACGCGTTCGGCAGCGCGATCCCGCCGCCCAGCGTGACGATGGTGAAGGGGCCGACCAGCGACCACACGGTCAGGTCGAAGCTTGCCACCGCCGCGACCATGGTCGCGCCGCCCACCAGCGAAAGGGTGCTGCCGATGAGCAGCATTCGTGCGGTTCCCGTGACATCGTGAACCCGGGTGACAATGAAATTGCCGGCCATGAAACCGGCCACGCCAGAGACCGTATAGAGCCCATAGTCACGGGCCGATATATCGAGAAGTTCGATCAGCAAAAAGGGGGCGCTGGCGAAAAACACCAGTTGGGCCGAAAACAGGAATCCCCCGCTGACGCTGTAGGCGAGAAACGCCGGCGAGCGGGCCAGCTTCACGAACCCCTGGGCCAGTCCGCGCAGCCCCGGGGGCGCTGCGTGGGCGGGGTCCCTTGTCTCGGGCAGAAAACGCCAGCTCGCCAGGACCAGAAGAGCGCCACCCGCTGCCAACGCCACGAATATCGAGCTCCAGCCCCAGTAGTGCTCGAACTGACCACCGATGATCGGGCCCACCGCCGGTGACAGGGTCGTCGCCATGGTGACATAGGCCAGGGCGCGTACAGTGCGCGCCGGCCCCATGAGGTCGCGGACGATCGCGCGGGCCAGCACGCCGCCCGACGCGGCGGCAACGGCCTCGATGAAGCGACCGAGGGTCAGCGTCCCGATGGTCGGAGAAAATGCCGCCAGCAGCGACGACAGGGCGAATCCGACAAGACCAACGAGCAGCACCGGGCGCCGTCCCCACGCGTCGCTCAGCGGGCCGTAAATGATCTGTCCGATGGCCAGACCGAAAAGATAGGCCGTAAAGGTAAGCTCCACCGCCGCTTCCGTGGTGGCGAAATAATCCACCAGGGACGGCATGGACGGGGTGTAAATGCTGGCCGTGATCCGCGGCAGGGCCGCCAGAAAAACCGCAAGGATGATGATCGACCGGGTGGAGCGGGGGTTTGTCATGACGCCTGAACTATAGCGCCAGCCTTTCCACGCGCAACGGCTAACATTGCAAGGTCGCCATGCGACGGCTGCGGGGCTCGCCGCGCCAGTCCCGCGGTCCCGGTCGAAACAGAGGGGCGGGTCGGGCTACTCCAGCAACTGCCCCAGTTGCATGGCCAGGGCCATGTCCCCGGTGACCTTGAGCTTGCCTGTCATGAACGCCATCTGGGGATTGAGATCGCCGGCGAGCATGTTTTCGAAATCGGCGAGGCTCATGGACAGCGTCACATCCGCGTCGGCGTCTTCGGTGGAGAATGCGGTTGGCGACTGGGTGCCGTCGGCGACAATAACGCCATCATCGCCAAGGTCGATCTTGACCACCTTGGAGAGATTGTCCGCATTGCCAATTTTGGCTTTCAGGGTCTCGAGTGCGCTCGACAGGCTCATGAATCCGGTTCCTTCAATGGGTTGAAATCAGATCGAAAAGTCGGGCTCCGTGGCGGCCTTGCCATATCGGATGCTTGGCCCCCTTGCGCGGATTCGCTCGCGCGCGCTCAGCGGGCGATTGCGACCCGTCACCTCCATTTCGTAGACGCCGAGGACCACGCAGTCGCGTTCAAATGCCCTCGCTTTTTCCAGCGCGTCGGCGAACTCGGCTTCACCGAAAGGGGTTGCGTTTTTCAGGTCCGGCACCCAGTCGCCCACCGCGTCGTCAAGACGGAAATAGACGATCGCGCCGTCGTCGAGCCGGTTTGCCGTAATCACCTTGAAGACTTCGCCGTCGTCCTCGGTCACCTGTCTAATCCTTTTTCCCGAAGCCCTTGAACACGCTGCCCAGGCCCTCCTCAATGCTTTCCTTAGCGCCGCCAAAGCCGTCTTTCAAGAGGTCCCCCTCCAGAATGTCGCCAAACTGGCCGGGGTCCTTGAGCAGGCCTTTGACCGCGCCGACCCCTTCGGCACGGGCCAGCTCGGCGATGACGACCGGCATCATCTGCTCGACGATCTGGTCAATGGCGACCTTTACGCTGACGCCTTCGTTGCTCTCGCCGCTGGAGATATTCTCAACCCGGGTGTCGGGCAGGCGGAGACTTTTCAGCTTGGCGCCGGGCTTGAAGCTGTATTGGAGCGTGGCGCCCTGCACCAGGAGCTCGCGCACCCGTACCGTGGTGGTTGGTTCGGCACTCTCCCCGGTTTTCGGGGCGTGGCGGTCAATGGCCTGTTTGATGATCTCCAGATTGCTCGATCCTCCTCCCCGCTCGAAGGTGAGCAGGGGGGCGTCCAGGAGAATGCGATCAATCACGATCTCGTTGGAGAACAGGCTGTCCCGGTCAACATCCACCCGCACTTCGCCAAGCGAGAGGGCGTCAGGCGCGCTGAAACCCGCCGGATTGGCGAGCCTGATGCCGGCAAGACTCAGTGATCCGCCGATCAGGGAGAGGTCCACCTGCTCCACCGTCACCGTGTTTTCGGTGATTGCCGAACCCTGGGTTTCCAGCGCATATTTGATCGTCGGTTCAGTGCCGTAATTGACATAGAGCGCGAGCGCGACAACCACGACGAGAACCAGGGCGAGGAGTCCAATCAGGAGCTTCTTCATGTCGGGAGTCTCCGGCGTACATTGTTGACAGACCCAGAGAGTAGCACGAAACCGGCGGCAACCCTAAGGCGTTGGATAGAACGGGTCAGGCGGCCGTGAGCCGCTCGGGCGGCAGGCGCAAGATGACGGTGGTGCCATCGCCGCGCCGGCTTTCTATGGCAACCGAGCCGCCGTGCTGTTCCACCAGCACCTTGACCAGTGGCAGACCGACTCCGATCCCCGCCTTTGGATTGGTGTAGGTGTCCTCGATCCGGCGATAGGGAAGAAAGGCGCAGGCTAGTTCATGCTCGGCGATGCCGATGCCGGTATCGGCGACCCGGACCTCAAGACCCCGGGCGCAGCGCGCCGCGGAGACGTGGATCGAACCGCCGCGCGGGGTGAACTTGATGGCATTGGCGAGCAGGATCATCAGCACCTGACGCAGGCGAGCCTCGTCGCCGCGCAGCAGGGGCAGTGCGTCCTCGATACTGGCGGTCAGCGATATTCCGGCCTTGTCTGCCTTGGGCTGCGCCGTTGCCAGCCCGGCTTCGATCCACGCTGCAACCGGGAACAAATGGTCGCACAGCTCAAGTCCCATGGTCTGGGAATGGCTGAGGTCGAGCAGACCATTCACCAGGCGCAGCAGATCCTGGCCGGCGGAATGTATGTCCCGGGCATAGGCTTCGTAATCCGCCCGGTCCAACCCTTCGAGCATGCCCGACATCATGATTTCGGAAAAGCCAAGAATGCCGTTGAGGGGTGTTCGCAGGTCATGACTGAGGAAGGTAAGCAACCTGTTGGTGATGGTCCGGGCGGCAAGACGCTCTTCTTCGGCTTCCTGTTCGGAGCGCAGAAAGCAGACGAATTTGCTGTCGTCGCCAGCAGTGGAACAGGGGCGCAGCTTGAGCCGGACCGGAACGGCGACTTTTTCCTTGGTGTGAAGGGTTACCACGACCTGGGCCGCCTTGCGCTCCCTCAGGGCGCATTTCAGCGCGGTTATTTCGGCGGACTCCCGGTCGTCGGGGACACGGATCACGCGAAACAGACTTTGACCCCTGACTTCGCCGAGACGATAGCCCACCTCCTGCTCGAACCGGCTGTTGACATCGACCACCACCGGACTGCTGCCGTTGCGGGTCTGGACGATAGCAATGGCTTCATCCACTTCCTGGAAGACCGAGTCAAAAAGACCAAGCTGCGCATAGGGGGATTGCGTTCCGGAGACGTGTCCGGAAGCGGGACCAGCCACCGGCGACGATGCGGCCGAACCGTCGCGGTCATTGTTTCGGGCTGGGTCTCCTGAAGATGCCGGGTTCATGGCCACCTTTGCCCCTTTTTCTTGCCGTGGCGTCGTCATGGTTAACCAATTGTTAACAAATCATCTCGCAATTTGACGGGGGGGTCAACTACGAATTTTCGATTCTTCTTTGACTCTCCATTGGTTATCCCGGATTCATGAAGTTGAATCTTCGCTGTGGGAGGTGGCGTGACAGGTACACACCTTTCCTTAAGCATTGATGACTAGAATTGCCGCCAAGCGAGCATGAGAAAGCGGGGATGGCTGTTGGCTGGTCGAGTATTTTTTCTGACCGTGTTTCTGATTGCCGGCCTGTTGCTGCAATGCGTGTCGGAGCGGGTGTTGGCGAGCCCGGCGGAAACGGCTGTCGGACGCGATGCGCTTCTTCTCGGCGATATCATTGAAGTGCTTGAAGATCGGGCGCATCGTTTGACCATCGCGGATGTGACGCGCGCGCCCCACCGCGACCGGTTCAGACCTCTCCCAAGTCGCAACCCCTACCTCGGATTGTCGCGTTCTGCCTGGTGGGGGCGGTTTACCCTGACCAACCCATCCGGTGACGCGGTTACCCGGATCGTTGAGTTTCAACATCCCATACTGGACAGGATCGAATTCTATCAGCCCGGAACGGTTGCCGGTCACTACACGGTCAAGGTTGCAGGAGACAGTGTGGTGGGGCGTGAAGTGGACATACCCGGACCACTGCCCGCGTTCGTTGTGGATTTGCCCCCGTTGTCGGCCAGCACCTTTTACGTGCGAATCTCCGGGGACAGCAGCCTGTCCTTCGCTGCGAAGGTCTGGGACCCCCAGATGCTGATTCACCACATCAGGGATGGCGTGGACGGGAATGCGCTGTTCTTTGGTGCTCTTCTGGCCGCCGTGTTCTACAGCCTTTCCATATACGTCGTCTTTCGCGAGCAAAGTTACCTTATGTTTGCTCTGCTGGTCGCGGGGATGGCCGTGTACCAGGCCGAAAGCAGAGGCTTTCTGACGGCCTACTTGTGGCCGGAGTCGACCTGGATCTCGAATTTGTCCATTCTGCTTGCAATGGCCCTGACCATATTCGCGACGGCACGCTTCACCTCGAAATTCTTGAGACTGGAACGCAATGCACCGAACGCCGATGCGCTGTTCAGGGCGCTTCAGGCGCTGGGGATCGTGTGTAGCCTGCTGGCTTTCGTGGATTATCATGTCACCGCATATGCGCTGATATTTGGCATGGTTCTCGGGGCGATCGGAGCTCTCGCCGTGGCCATCGTCCTGTGGAAACAGGGCATCGAGTACGCGCGGATTTATACGGTCTGCTGGACCTTCTTCTGTTTGTCGGCCCTGGTCAATGCAGCGCAGAAGCTTGGCCTGATCACGGTTGGCATGGATCTGGACTCAGTTTTCAGAGTCGGTTTTGCGGCCACGACCATCCTGTTTGCTGTCGCGTTTTCGGACCGTTTCCGGAGACTTACCCGCGAAAGCGAACTGCGCCATATTCAAGCGAAGGAGGCGGCAGAAGCGGCGTCACGGGCCAAGAGCAAATTCCTGGCAACGATGAGCCACGAACTCCGAACGCCGCTGAACGCTGTGATCGGGTTTTCGGAGATCCTCGCAGGGGAGTCCCTCGGCCCGCTTGGCAATGACAAGTATCGTGAATATGCGACGGATATCAAGGAATCCGGATCGCATTTGCTGTGTCTTGTCAACGATCTTCTCGAAATATCCCGCATCGAGGCGGGGCATCTGGAGTTGGACGAGCAGGTATTCGAGCCGCTTGAACTGGTGCGGCGTTGCGTGAAACTAGTTGAGACACAGGCGGCCGAAGCGGGCGTCCGTCTGACCGTTTGCCCGAGCGACGCGCTTCCCGCCCTGAAGGGCGACGAATCAAGAACACAACAGGCAATCATCAATCTCTTGTCCAATGCCATTAAATTTACGCCGGAGGGCGGTGAAGTATCGCTTGCGGTTACCGCCGCTGACGACGGGAAAGTTCGCATCGCGGTATCCGACACCGGCATCGGGATCGCTGAAGAAGATCTTGGCAGGATATTGGAGCCGTTTGCTCAGATCGAACCTCATCTGACGCGCGCATATGGTGGTCTCGGTCTTGGTCTCGCCATTGCCAAATCGATCATCGACCTGCATGGTGGCTGGATGGATGTGGTCAGCGCCGTGGGCAAGGGGACAACCTTTACGCTGACGTTCCCGAAAGAGCGCGTGATTGCGGCCTAGACCAAATTCGGTTTAGTTAGAAGCGTATCCTGCGTTTTTAAAGAAGTTCATGCATTCTTGTGGGGAGAATGTAGCGATAGTGTCTGCGAGTGCG
>RFJA01000002.1 GCA_003695065.1 Alphaproteobacteria bacterium | reverse complement strand
GGTGCGAAGGTCTTGAACATGGTGCCGTCAAACCGGGTGCCCGTGATATTCTGGCCCTCGATGGTGACGTCGCGGACTATGCCCTGTTCAACCTCGGCAATAAAGGTCGAATAGGGAACTTCCGCCTGCACGCCTGGCCCTGAAGGCCCCTGAAAAAGGTTGAACAGCGCCAGAAGCAGCAAAATGATAATGGCCCAAAGAGCCAGATTCCGTCCGAAATTTCCCACGTTCTATGCCTTCGTCATCGTTGAGGCGTCGCCTCTGCCAACCGCCGATTATCCGTCCACCATCTTACGAAGAGATTTACGGATCCCCAGCCTGTCCAATTTTATCATCCTTACCTGGTACGCGACCATCTTATAGATAGGCGCTGCCAAAATCCAAACAAGTGAATGGGGCGGTTCTGGGGCCAGTATACGATTTCTACCACAGAAGCGGTACCGTCGGGACGAAGGCCGCCTCGACGCCATGGGTCGCCACTGCCGTAGGGGATGCGCCTGCGAAATGCGGCAAGCCGACCAGTTCGCCGCCGCGAAACAGACCGGGCAGGCTGCGCAGGGCGAGCGGCAGGACGCCCCGGCCCTTGCCCAGTGGCCAGCGCCGATTGAGCGTGCGCACGCCATCTTCCCCCAGTTTGCGCACCGTGAACGGCCCCCCTGTGCCATTTCGAATCAGAAATCGATTGTCCCACACCAGTTCCCGGTCAAGCCGACGCTCGCCCTCGATGCCGGCCGGCTCTCGGGCCACCAGAAGGGCGTCGCCCCGGGGCTGGACCACGCACCCGGCCAGCGTCGCGCCGCGGAAACCACCCTCGCCCAGATCCGCAACGAAACGCCCAACCCGATCACCGCGTGGCGGATAGGCTCGACCGCCGATCGTCCGCAACATCCGGCTCCAGAGCGGAATCGCGAGATCAGCCGCGATGCTCTGGTGGTTCCCGATCAGGGCATAGCCGTAGGGCGACAGGCTCAATCGATCGGCAAGAAGGCGGCCAAGCTCGGTCTCCACCCTGTCCCGGGCCTTGCGGTAGGCATCCGCCTGTGCCGCCAGTTCGGCACGGAACGCATCGGGGTCACCACTGGCGACAATCCGTTTGCGTAGCCTGACCCGCTGATAGGCGGCGTTCTCGTTGCTCGGATCGTCAATCCATGACTGCTGCCGCGCCACCAGCGTTGCCTCCAGCCGGCATTTTGGTACCGGCAACAGCGGTCTGAGCAGACGGGGCCAGCGATATCCGGCGCCAGGTGGCAGGGCGACCGGCGGCATGGCCGCCAGCCCCTCGGGACCACTGCCGCGTTCGCGGCGCATCAGAAACGTCTCGGCCTGATCACCCTGGTGATGGGCGACGAGCAAATGCAAAAGGCCATGGCGCCGGCACCAGCCTGCCATGAGGTCGTAGCGCGCTCGTCGCGCCCTTTCCTGCAGCCGGGCACGGGGTTTCGGACCTTCCCATCGCAAGACATGGTGCTCGATCCCGGCCGCCTCGCACCATCGCCTCACCTGAGCTGCTTCTGCACCAGCCTCGGGGCGCAGATCATGGTCCACGGTTAGCGTGCAGACCTGCCCGCCACGGTCCTGCGCCCAGACGTGCACAAGATGCATCAGGGCCATGGAATCCGCACCGCCAGAGACGGCAACGGCCAGTTTCGGGCGAGCCTCGAACGGGCCACAGGCCGCCATCAGGTGACTGAATTCGTCCGCCGACAGGGGTTCGGTCATCACTTCTTCCAACGCGACGCCTCACGGACAGGGGTAGGTGTGGTCGTGGTGAATATGCTCGATTTCCTCTAGCACCTCCTCGGGCAGTGTCAACGCGACACTGCCGATATTGCGCTCCAACTGCTCAAGGGTCGTCGCCCCGATAATGACCGAAGCCACGAAGGGCCGCGTCAGCAGATAGGCAATCGACATCTGTTCCGGCAACAGATCGTGCGCTCGCGCCAGGGCGACGTACTTCTCGGTCGCCTGCACCCCTTGGGAATTGAGATACCGAACAAACTGGGGGAACAGCGTGAGCCGCGCCCCTTCGGGTCGGGCATTGCCGAGATATTTTCCGGTGAGCACGCCAAAGCAGAGCGGGGAATAGGGCAACAACGAGACCTGTTCGCGCAGACAGACTTCTGCGAGGCCCACCTCGAAACTGCGGTTGAGTAGATTGTAGGGATTCTGAATGGTTTCAACCCGCGCCATGGCCTTGTGACGCGCCAGTTCGAGATAGCGCATGGTCCCCCACGCCGTCTCGTTGGACACGCCGATATGGCGCACCTTTCCGGCCTTCACCACATCCGTCAGAGCCTCAAGCGTTTCTTCAATGGGGACTACATCGGGATCGTCAACGACATTTTCGAAACCCAGCTTGCCAAAGTAATTGGCGTTCCGATCTGGCCAGTGCACCTGATATAAATCGATGTAATCGGTGCCCAACCGTTTCAGACTGGAATCCACTGCGCGCATGATATTGCGCCTGTCCAAGCGCACCGCGCCTTCGCGGATATCGGGCACAAGACCGGGACCGGACACCTTGGTAGCCAGAACGATCCGGTCGCGTCGGCCGTTTTTGGCGAGCCACGATCCGATGATCTGCTCGGTCCGCCCATACCGTTCCGGGGCACGGGGAAACGGGTACATCTCCGCCGTGTCAACGAAGTTGACCCCCAGTTCCAGCGCCCGGTCGAGTTGGGCGTGCCCGTCCGCTTCATCGTTCTGAACGCCGAACGTCATGGTGCCAAGGCAAATCTCGCTCACTTTGATATCGGTGGCGCCAAGGGTTCTGTATTTCATGATGATTTACCGACCTTTCGATAGCGTCCTGATTTCTCCTGTCTGTCATATCGGCTGCCCCTATGCAAACGCGACCTCGCGCAAAATTTCGTATTGACACATTTCCATATTTCGATAATTATTGGAATATGGAAAAGACAAATGTCATTACCTGTTTAAACGCTCTGGCCCAGGAATCGCGGCTGGACGTTTTCCGTTATCTCGTCACCCGGGGCCAAAAGGGTGCACCGGCGGGCGAAATCGCGGCGCGATGCAATCTGCCCAAGACCACGCTCTCTTTTCACCTCAAGGAGTTGAAGATCGCCGGCCTCGTGAAATGCGAACGCCGGGGCCGCATGCTCATCTATTCGGCCAATTACGATGCCATGGCCGATTTGATGGGCTATCTGACCGAAAACTGCTGCGCCGAAGGTGACGCCTGTCTTGCCGTCTCTCCGGCATGTTCCACTTAGAATGGACGCACAATGACACCACAGAAGAAAATCTATAACGTTCTGTTTCTTTGCACTGGGAATTCTGCCCGCAGCATCATGGCCGAGGCCATTCTGAACCGCGTTGGATCGGGACGTTTTCGGGCTTTCAGCGCGGGTGCGCATCCGACAGGCGTCGTGAATCCCCATACAATTGATCTGCTGCAACGCCTGGGGTACGAGACCGCAGGGCTGCGATCCAAGAGCTGGGACGAGTTCACCGGGGCCGACGCGCCGGCGCTCGATTTCGTCTTCACCGTCTGCGACAACGCGGCCGGTGAAAGTTGTCCCGTCTGGCCGGGCACGCCGGTGACCGCACACTGGGGATTTGAAGACCCAGCCGCCTTCCAGGGGCCGGAGGCCGAAAAGGCCATCAAATTTGCCGAAGTCTTCAACCAGATCGAGCGACGCATACGGGTCTTTGTGGATCTGCCCATGGAGTCGCTTGACAAGCTCAGCCTTCAGAACCGTCTCGACGAAATCGGCAGCGGTCTGCAGGTGAACAGCATCTAGCGTCCCGCCCACCACAGAAACATCGCAAGGAGTTGTCAGATGACGGCATCGACCACCGTTGCACGCCCAGCCATGGGATTGTTCGAGCGCGGCCTTTCGCTGTGGGTGGTTCTGGCCATGGGCGCGGGTACGATGTTCGGCGCTCTTGAGCCGGCCTTGTTCCAGGCCCTGGCACAGTTCGAATACGCGCAGGTCAATCTGGCCGTCGCGGTGCTGATCTGGGTGATGATCTACCCCATGATGGTGAATGTGGACTTTTCGAGCCTCACTCATCTGGGTGAGAAGCCGAAAGGCCTGATCATCACCCTGGCCGTCAACTGGCTCATCAAACCTTTCACCATGGCGTTTCTTGGAGTGCTCTTCTTCGAGATACTGTTTGCCGATCTGGTCACACCCGCGACCGCCAAGGAATACATCGCCGGGCTGATCCTGTTGGGCGCGGCCCCATGCACCGCCATGGTATTTGTGTGGAGCCAGCTCACCCGGGGCGATGCCGCCTACACACTGGTTCAGGTCTCGCTCAATGACCTGGTGATGATCTTCGCCTTTGCCCCCATCGTGGCGTTTCTGCTGGGGGTGACCGACATCGTGGTCCCGTGGAAGACACTGCTGCTGTCGGTCGTCCTCTATGTCCTTACCCCTCTGATCGCAGGCGTGCTGACCCGCCGAAAGCTGACCCGGACGGCCACGACCCCCGAGCAGGCCCGAGCACAAATCGACGCCTTTGGGGCCAGAATCAAGCCGTTCACCATTCTCGGGTTGCTGGCGACGATCCTGCTGTTGTTCGGGTTTCAAGGCCCGGTGATCCTGACCGCGCCGGAGCAGATCGGGCTGATCGCCCTGCCTCTTCTGGTGCAAAGCTACGGCATCTTTGCCATTGCCTACGCGGCGGCGTGGCTGTGGCGGCTCCCATTCCCCGTCGCTGCGCCCTGCGCGCTCATTGGTACGTCGAATTTCTTCGAGTTGGCGGTCGCTGTCGCCATCAGCCTGTTCGGGTTGGGGTCCGGCGCCGCACTTGCCACCGTGGTCGGCGTGCTGGTTGAGGTGCCGGTCATGCTGTCCCTGGTGGCCATCGCCAATCGCACCCGGCACTGGTTCCCGGCGGGTTAAGCCAGCCTACGAACAGCCAGCTTCCTTGCGGGCCGGTCCAAGCCGCTCCCGCGCTTCGGGTGAATCAGGGTGACGGGCCGCCAGTTCCTGAAACACGTCGCAGGCATCCGCCGTCTGTCCGATCCTGGTCAGGGTAATGCCGATTTTCAGGAGATAGGCAGGCGCCTTGGGGCTGTCGGGATAGTTCTGGTATCCGGTCAGAAATTCCTTGGCCGCTTCCTGATACTGACCCCGCACGAAAAACGATTGACCGAGCCAATACTGCGCATTCCCGGCAAGTTCACTATCACCGTGTTTTGCCAGAAACTCCCGGAATGCGGTCTCGGCCCGGGCGTATTCGCCTTTGGCCAGCAGGTTGTAGGCAAAATTATATTGTTCCATGGCGCTGCCGGCGGGAAGCGGTGACGGTTCGGCCTTGGCAGTCCGAGTGTCAGGAGCAGCAGGGGCCGGTGCCTGCGCAGATGTCGCCGGTGTTGTGGCCTTGGTGCCGCCCTCCAGTTGCCCGAAGCGGAACTCTGCATCGGCCTGAAATTTCTCCAGCCTGCGATTGGCTTCTTCAAGCTGAAAGCGCAATTCTTCCACCTGGCCGTTCAGTGTGCGGATCTGGTTCTCTATCCCCTGCAGCCGGACTTCCAAATCGGCCATGCGATCACCTGCAGGAGCCGGCGCAACCGCAGCCTCACCATCGTCCTGCCCCCCGAACACCTTGCGCTGTACTGCGCGCAGCTGCTTTTCAATGCGCTCGATCCGCTTCTCGATAGTCTGCGCCGGAACCGCTCCGGGTGTCAGCGCAACCGATACCGCAAGCATGGCGATGGCGACTGTCCTGTACATGGAAGGAATTACACCTTTTGTTTGGAGAGTAATCGCAAGCCGGCATTACCGGCCCCGAAATCCTAAAGAGTTTGGCGACCCAAAGCAAAGCCCGCGTCTCGAACGCACCGAAACGCGGGCCCTTGTATTGTCAATTCTGGTCTGGTCGCCTACTGAACGACCATGACCCCGCGCCGGTTCTTCGCCCAAGCCTCGGGATAGCTACCCAAAACTGCGGGGCGTTCCTTGCCGTAGCTGACCGTGTCGATACGGTCCGCATCAATCCCAAGCGCCACCAGATAGTTCTTGATGGCATTGGCCCGCCGCTCACCGAGCGCCAGGTTGTACTCCCGCGTGCCTCGCTCGTCACAGTGTCCTTCAATCAGCACGTTGACGGTGGGGTATTCCTTGAGCCACTCGGCCTGGGCCCGGAGTGTGGCCTGAGCTTCCGGCGTCAGATCATACCGGTCAAAACCGAAGAACACGCGGTCGCCCACGGTTTCGTTAAGATGTTCCTGGGTTCCCGGCGTCGGCCCCATGGGCTCGGATACAACCGGCTCGGTCGGGGCAGCTTCAACACCCGTATCGACGGGTTCCGCAACCGGCTCCGCGGGCTTTTCCGGGGTGGTTTCGCAGGCCGCCAGCAGAATAGTGGCAAGGCCCATGCCTAGCAGTTTAAGGCCAAAGCTTCTGTGAAGCATATGGTGTTTTCCTTCTCTAACTTATTGATGAGACTTAAAGCCGGACGCTTGATGCCATATTCTGGTTCATCGACCTGGCGTTGAGCTGGACTCCCCTTTGTGTCGTCTTGACCCCTCGCGTGATCAACTCATAACTGCGCACTGCCAACTATATCGGCCTCGGGTCATTGGATCAAGGGCGACCATGCAGGGTCGGATGCATCAAGCGGCGTCACAATTTTCCTCAAATTGTAACCGGTTAGGTCCACTGACCAGAGGCTCACGCCGCCCCCTGAACCCCGCCTGCCGTAGGGCTCCTGACGGAAAAAAATAATCACCCGCCCATTGGGCGACCAGGTGGGCGCTTCATCAAGGTAACTTTCGGTCAAGAGACGCTCGCCGCGGCCGTCGGGACGCATCACGCCGATGTGAAACCGCCCCTGATATTGTTTGGTGAAGGCAATGAGGTCGCCGCGTGGCGACCACACCGGTGTGCCATAGCGACCCTTGCCGAAGCTGATCCGGCGCACGTTGCCGCCATCGGCATCCATCACGTAAAGTTGCTGGCTGCCGCCCCGGTCAGAGTTGAACACGATCTGCCGTCCGTCGGGGGAATAGGAGGGCGATGTGTCGATATTGGGATCAAAGGTCAGCCGCTTGGAACGCCGCGTGCGCAGGTCCATGACGTAAATATCCGTATTGCCGCGCTCGGCCTGGCTCAGGATCACCTTGTTGCCATCGGGCGAAAACCGCGGCGCGAAGGTCATGCCGGGAAAATCGCCAAGCAGTTCCTGCTTGCCTGCGTCGATGTTGTACAGATAGACCCGCGGCTTGTTGTTGTAGTAGGCGAGATAGGTAATCTCCTGCGCCGTGGGAGAAAACCGGGGCGTGAGCACCAGATCCTTGCCGTCGGTCAAAAAGCGGTGGTTATGACCATCCTGATCCATGATCGCAAGCCTTTTGATCCGCTTGTGCTTGGGACCACTCTCGGCGATGTAGACGATACGGGTGTCGAAATACCCGTCCTCCCCGGTCAGACGCTTGTAGATGGCATCCGAAATGATATGGGCGATACGCCGCCACGACCCCGGCGCGGCATAATATTGCAACCCGGTCATCTGGCTTTCGCCCAGCACATCCCACAGCCGGAACACCACCCGGATTCGCCCGTCACTCATCAATTCAACCTGGCCCGTGACGAGCGCTTGCGCGCCAATTGCCCGCCAGTTGCCAAAATTGGGCCGCCCACCAGGTACCTCCGCGCCGCGGATGAACGCCTTTTTCGAAATCGGCCGAAACAGGCCGGACCGGGTCAGGTTGGCGGAAATCACCTCGCTCACATTGCGACCGATATCGATGGTTGTGCCCACGTTGGTCCGCGCCCCGTTTTCCCCGACAAAGTCAGGAATGGCGATGGGCAGCGGGTCCACATTACCCCGCGTAATATCGACCCGAAGCACTGCGTGGGCCGGGCCGGCAGCAAACAGCAGGAAAAACGCTGCAACTACCGGCAGCGCACGCCCGAAGCGAAAACGGCAAAGTGCGGTTACAGTCATTGGCGTGTCAGCCTCCAAGCATTTGACTGGGGTCAAAGGTGAGCTCAATGTCGCGCCATATATCATAGGTTTCGCGCGGCAGTTTCAAGGGGGCGCAGCGCTGGACCGCGCGCCGGGCGCTCTCCGAAGCCACCCGGAAAAAATCGCCACCCGGCTCGTTCACTTTGTGTCCGTCCAGAACTTCTGGCGGACGGGCCAGCGTTCCATCGGGAAGCAGATAGATCCGAATTCGGACCGTCAGCTCCTCGGCGTAACGCGCCCCGGCGGGCACACTCCAGCATGGCTCCACCTGTGAACGGATCGCGCTCCGCAAATCGGCAACCAACCGCGCCTGTTCCAGGGCTGAACGGTTGGCCTTCTTGAGGATTTTGGAAACATCAAGCTGGTTGCTCGGCGCTGGCTTCGGCGGCTCCTCCTTGGCCGACTTGTCGATCAGCGCAGCGATACGCTTGGGGTCGAACCGGCTAGGCGGCCTGGGGCGCCGTTGCGGCACAACCCTGGGTGTTGACGGAGCAAGCGGCGCCACTTCTGGTTCGGGCGGGCGGGGTGGCTCGGGACGAGTCTCCGGCACCGCCGCAACGGCAGGCTCCGGTTCGGGCTCGGGCTCAGGCCTGGATTCGGGCTCGGGCTCGGGTTCCGGTCTTTTCTCAGGCTCCGCCTCCGGGGCCTGCGCTTGCTCTTCCACAGCCTCGACGAGCTCGACCGGAATCACCTCGAGATCGGGCAGCCGTTCGCGCCCGAACCAGGGCAGCCCCGTGATTGCGAGCACAATCACAACCAGATGGGCGATCCCGGATATGACAAGAGCCGTTCTCACGGGCGGTCCGCAACCTCGCCTAGTTCGCCTTGGGCGGCTCGGTCACCAGGGCAACGCGCCGGAAACCGGCAGCGTTGAGCGCCCCCATGACCTCGGCCACGCGGCCGTAGGCAATGCGCTGGTCGCCACGCAGATAGACCCGGTCATTCTTGCGCACGTCCATGATGGCACGCAGGCGCGGAATCAGTTGTTCAATGGTAACCTCCTCATCCTGCAGGAACACCTTGCCTTCGGCCGTCACGCTCACTTCAAGCGGCTGCTGATCCTGCGGCAGGGACCGTGCCGCGCTATCCGGAAGATCAACGGCAACGCCGGTGGTCAACAGCGGTGCCGTCACCATGAAAATGATCAGGAGCACCAGCATCACGTCCACCAGTGGCGTCACGTTGATTTCGCTCATCGGACGGTGACGACGGCGGAATCCCGATCCGCTAATCTTGTGG
>RFJA01000290.1 GCA_003695065.1 Alphaproteobacteria bacterium | reverse complement strand
TGGCCGTTCATTCCGAGGCGGACGAAAACGCCATGCATGTGCGCCTTGCCGACGAAAGTGTGTGCATCGGTCCCGCCAGTTCGGCAAGCAGTTACCTCAACATCCCGGCCATAATATCGGCGGCTGAAATTACGCACGCGGACGCCATTCACCCGGGTTATGGCTTTTTGTCGGAGAACGCCCGGTTTGCCGAGATTGTAGCCGAACATGGAATCACCTTCATTGGACCGACGGCCGAACATATTCGCCTGATGGGGGACAAGATCCAGGCCAAGGAAACGGTGAAAGCCCTCGGCATTCCGGTGGTTCCCGGGTCCGATGGCGCGATCAGCGACCTCGCCGAGGCGTCCCGGCTCGCCGAGGAAATGGGCTATCCGGTCCTGATCAAGGCGGCGGCCGGAGGCGGCGGACGCGGGATGAAGGTTGTGCGCGCCCCGGAAGAGCTTGCGGCGGCGATCTCCGCGGCGCGCAGCGAGGCCAAGGCAGCCTTTGGGGACGACGCCGTTTACATGGAGAAATTTCTTGGACGGCCGCGCCACATCGAGTTCCAGATTCTGGCTGACAGCCATGGAAACGTGATTCATCTGGGCGAACGCGACTGTTCGTTGCAGCGCCGTCATCAGAAGGTGCTTGAAGAAGCCCCCTCTCCCGCGCTCAATGCCGAAGCGCGCGACCGCATGGGCGAAGTAGTGACATCGGCCATTCGCCGCCTGGGTTATCTTGGCGCCGGTACGATCGAGTTTCTCTATGAGGACGGCGAGTTCTATTTCATCGAGATGAATACCCGTCTTCAGGTGGAACACCCGGTGACCGAGATGATCACGGGGATAGACCTGGTGCGCGAGCAGATCCGCGTCGCTTCGGGGGCGCCGCTCAGCTACACGCAGGAAGATATCAAGCTGTCCGGGCACGCCATCGAGTGCCGGATCAATGCCGAGGATCCGCAAACTTTCGTCCCGTCACCCGGTACGGTCACCGACTACCATCCGCCCGGAGGCCTCGATGTGCGGGTCGATTCGGCCCTGTATTCCGGTTACCGGATCCCGCCCTATTACGACAGCCTGATCTCCAAGCTGATCGTCCATGGCAAGACCCGAAACGAATGCCTGATGCGGCTGCGCCGGGCGCTGGAGGAATATGTCATTGACGGTGTGAAGACCACGATCCCGCTTCATTCGCGGTTGGTATCCGATCATGATTTCGTAAACGGGGACTATGACATTCATTTCCTCGAAGCATTCCTGAAGCGAGACGCGACGTGATAAGAATCCGGTGATGAGCCGGATAACCCCAGAACTGGTCCTGCACGCCTACACCCAGGGTATGTTCCCCATGGCGGAATCGGGTGAGGCGCGCGACGTGTTCTGGGTCGATCCCGAGCGCCGGGGCATCCTGCCACTGGATGCCTTTCATGTCTCCCGGAAGTTGCGGCGCCTGGTTCGCCGCGAGCCATTCCGAATTACGGTGAACACCGCCTTTCGCCAGGTCATCCGGTGTTGTGCCAACGGCGAGGGCGAGCGATCATCGACCTGGATCAATGCCACCATCATGGAGCTTTATACGGCGCTGCACGCGAAGGGATACGCCCACAGCATCGAGTGCTGGGAAGGTGAGGATTTGGTCGGCGGGCTCTACGGCGTGGCGCTTGGCGCGGCATTTTTCGGCGAGAGCATGTTCCACCGGCGTCGCGATGCCAGCAAGGTGGCGCTGGTTCATCTGGTGGCGCGCTTGCGGTTCGGCGGTTTTACCTTGCTCGATAGCCAGTTTGTCACGCCTCACCTGCGCCAGTTCGGCGCGGTGGAAGTCCCCCGCGAGGAATATCAGGGGCTGCTGCGGGAGGCCGTGTCGTCGTCCGCCGATTTCTTCGCGCTGCCGTTATCGGTATCGGGCGAAAGGGTCGTGCAGCTCAGCACCCAGACATCATAGACCGGGTGCTCCATCGCCGACAGGGCCGGAGACGAAGCGAACATCCAGCCCACGAACACCGTGGACGGATCTTCTCCCCGCCGATGCTCGCGGATTTCCAGAAAAGCCGAGGTCTCAGGGGGTTCCTCAGGGGGGGTGCTGTTACAGGCCCGCGCCGTGATCTCCAGGGTTCCAAAAGTCACCGGCTTGTCGATGGGGGCGACCAGATCGGAAACCCGGGCCGTGATCTTGTCCAGCGTCCCTAGCACCACGGCCTTTGGGCCCGCCGCGAGCTGCGCGTCGACCTCGTCAGGTGTGACAGAGAGGCCAGCCGGTTGTTCTTCCTGTGGTTCCGACACCACCGATTCCTGCGCGCTCGCACCACCCGGCAGCGTGGCAATTAGGGCAACAACGAGTGCGCGTCGGAACATCCCCCCTAATCCTTCGAGTTCGACCCGAATTTGCTGAGCAGAGTCAGAAAGTCGATGGCGCCCTGGGTGTCGACGATTTCGTCGCCCGGCTCCAGCATGACGTCGCTGACCCCTGGATCGAGTGCCAGATAGTTGCTGCCCAGCAGCCCCTCGGAGGTGATCTTTGCAATGGTGTCTTCCGGCAGACGAACCGAATTATCCACCGTAAAGCGAACCACGGCGTAGTAGGTATCCCGGTCGAGCTCCTGACCAACAACGGTTCCCACCTTTATCCCGCTGAGCCGCACATCGGCTCCGATGGGAAGCCCGTCGATCCGATCGAATCGAGCAGTCAACTCATACCCGTTCACCGCGCGCATGTCGGTGTTGGTGTAGGCAAACGCGATAAATGCCCCGGCGGCGGCCAGGACCACGGCTCCCATCAGTGTCTCGACCAGATTGTGACGCATCAACAGCCGCCCTAGCCAGCAGTTTGCGTGGATTCAGGCGTCCACGGTTCATAATCACCGATGGCCTTCCTGCGTGCCCCTTCGACGGCCAGACTGCCCGGCGGGAAATAGGCCCGGTCTGTCCCGGTCGGATTCGGAACGTGGGGCTTCTCCCAAGGCTTGCGGGGGAGCGGTTTTTCCGTCGGTGGGGTATCCGAGATGTAATGCAGCCAGAGATGCCACTCGGGCGGGATTCGGGACGCCTCCACTTCACCGTTGTAAATCACCCAGCGTCGCTTGCCGCCTCGCTCCCGGTAATAACGGTTGCCCTGCTCGTCGCTACCGACGAATTCACCCTTGCGCCAGGTAAATAGCTTGGTCCCGAGCGTGTAGTCGTTCCACCAGGTGAAGATATGAGATAAAAATTTCAACATAACCCGTTCCGGCTCTTGAATAATTCGGTACCGGCGCTCAACCGGCTCCCGGCCCTGTATGCCAATTTCTGTGTTTGGCGACGGAATATGCCATTCCTTGCCTTCCGCGTCCAGTTCAGAGGTAAAGGCGCTCCGCGCTTTCCGGGATACGGCATGTCGCCCGAGTCGCATTCTACGAGATATAGTGGGCACAATGCTGTCAACCGCAATATATGCAAAAAATCGGTTGCGTGGGTGGCCGATGCGCGCCTAGACTTTGGGTGCAGTCGCGGTTCCAGCGCAACATCTTGTGTTGTGGTTTGGGAGTGATTCGCTCCTCCTGCGACGGCAACGGGGAAGGCATAAGCCAATCGACAAAAACACGCGAAAAAACGGGGCCAAAATGCGTATCGAACGTCGCTTCACCGAACCGAATACGTCACCTTACGACCATATCGAATTCAAGACAGCGGTCAGCGAGATTCGCAACCCGGACGGTTCCATCGTCTTTCGGCTTGAGAATGTCGAGGTGCCGGCGACCTGGAGCCAGGTTGCAACCGACATCATCGCCCAGAAGTATTTTCGCAAGGCCGGGGTCCCAAAGGCGCTGCGACCAGTGGAGGAAAGCACCGTTCCGTCCTGGTTGTGGCGGCGCGAGGCCGACGAGGAGGCTCTGGGCGCCCTTGACCGGGACAAGCGCTATGGCTCGGAAACCTCCGCAAAACAGGTGTTCGACCGGCTTGCGGGAACCTGGACCTACTGGGGCTGGAAGGGCGGTTATTTTGACGGTGAAGAAGACGCCCGCGCCTTTTATGACGAATTGCGCCACATGCTGGCGCGCCAGATGTGTGCGCCCAACTCGCCGCAGTGGTTCAACACCGGGCTGCACTGGGCCTATGGGATTGATGGGCCATCCCAGGGCCACTTCTATGTGGATCACGAGACTGGAGAGCTGAAGCGCTCGGACAGCTCCTATGAACGCCCGCAGCCCCATGCCTGCTTTATTCAGGGCATCGCCGACGATCTGGTGAACGAAGGCGGGATCATGGATCTATGGGTCCGTGAGGCGCGCCTGTTCAAGTATGGCTCGGGCACGGGCAGCAATTTTTCCAACATTCGGGCGGAAGGGGAGCCGCTGTCCGGGGGTGGCAAGTCGTCGGGACTGATGAGCTTTTTGAAAATCGGTGACCGGGCCGCTGGCGCCATCAAGTCCGGAGGCACCACCCGGCGTGCCGCCAAGATGGTGGTTGTCGACATCGACCACCCGGATATCGAGGAGTTCGTCAACTGGAAGGTGGTGGAAGAACAGAAGGTGGCGGCGTTGGTGGCGGGCTCCAAGCTCGCGGAAAAGCACCTCAACGCCATTATCCGCGCCTGCCATGACCCGGCCTTTGGCGACGCTGACACTGCTCAGCGCGAAGACGCTTTCGATCCGAAACGGAACAAGGCGCTGAAGAAGGAAATCATCGCTGCGCGCCGCTCCATGATTCCGGAAAACTATATCCAGCGGGTCATTCAATTTGCCCGCCAGGGCTACCGGTCCATCGAATTTCCCACCTACAATACGGACTGGGATTCCGAGGCCTATATGACGGTGTCGGGTCAGAACTCGAACAACTCGGTCCGGGTAACTGACGAGTTCATGATGGCCGTGGCCAATGATGACGACTGGGCGCTAACATCGCGCACCACGGGCGAAACTGTGCGCACCGTCAAGGCTCGCCACCTGTGGGACCAGATTTCGCATGCGGCCTGGGCCTGTGCCGATCCCGGGCTCCAGTACCATACCACCATCAACGACTGGCACACCTGCCCCGCGAGCGGCCCGATCCGGGCATCGAACCCGTGTTCGGAGTATATGTTCCTCGACGATACGGCGTGCAACCTGGCGTCCCTCAACCTGCTCGCGTTCCGCAAGGACGACGGCAGCTTTGACGTTGCCGCCTTCACTCATGCGGTGCGGATCTGGACCGTGGTGCTGGAGATTTCCGTTCTGATGGCCCAGTTCCCCTCACCGCGCATCGCCGAGCTGAGCTACGAGTTCCGGACCCTGGGACTTGGCTTCGCCAACATCGGAGGCCTGTTGATGGCGTCCGGGCTGTCCTACGACAGCGCCGAGGGGCGCGCGCTGTGTGGCGCAATCACCGCCCTGATGACCGGCACGGCATATGCCACCAGTGCGGAAATGGCCCGGGAACTCGGCCCCTTCCCCGGCTTCCAGCCGAATCGCGAGCATATGCTGCGGGTGATTCGCAACCACCGTCGGGCCGCTTATGGTGAAAGCGAGGGTTATGAAGGGTTGAACACCCCGCCGGTGCCGCTGGCCCACAAGGCCTGCCCCGACTCGGCGGTCGCCGAAGCGGCCAAGGCGGCCTGGGACCGCGCGCTTGAGCTTGGGGAACAGAACGGATACCGCAACGCCCAGGCCACCGTGATTGCCCCCACCGGAACCATTGGCCTGGTGATGGACTGCGACACCACGGGCATCGAGCCTGACTTTGCGCTGGTCAAGTTCAAGAAACTAGCCGGCGGCGGCTACTTCAAGATCATCAACCGGATCGTGCCGCTTGCGCTTCAGACCCTTGGCTACACCGACGCCCAGATCCGGGACATGGTGGATTACGCGGTTGGGCATGGCACGCTGAAGGGCGCCCCGGTGATCAACCACAAGTCGCTGCGCGCCAAAGGCTTTGCCGAGGTCCAGCTTGATGCGCTCGAACAGGCGCTGGCGAGCGCATTCGATATCAGATTCGCCTTCAACAAATGGACCCTGGGGGAAGACTTCTGTCGCGATGTTCTCGGGTTCTCGGACGAGCAACTGTCCGATTACAGCTTCGACATGCTGTCGGCGCTGGGGTACAGCAAGGAGCAGATCGAGCAGGCCAATCTCTATTGCTGCGGAGCGATGACCCTGGAAGGCGCGCCGCACCTTGAGAGCCATCATCTCCCGGTCTTTGACTGCGCCAATCCGTGCGGCCGCATTGGCAAACGCTACCTGTCGGTTGAAAGCCATATTCGCATGATGGCAGCGGCCCAGCCATTTATTTCGGGCGCCATTTCCAAGAC
>RFJA01000289.1 GCA_003695065.1 Alphaproteobacteria bacterium | reverse complement strand
GAATGGTCCGAACAATTACCAACGGTCTGGTCAGTAACTTCATGGGGCATGCCCCTGACTGGTACAAACTGACGATTGTCCATTTCCTCGTCCTGAACCCGATCCTTCTCTACACCGCCGGGCCAGTGGTGACGGGCTGGGCGTTGGTGTTCGAGTTCATTTTCACCCTTGCCATGGCGCTCAAGTGCTATCCGCTGCAGCCAGGTGGCCTGCTGGCGCTGGAAGCCGTGTTCATCGGCCTGACCACGCCGGCGACGGTCATCCATGAGGTGGACGCGGGGCTGGAGGTGATCCTGCTTCTGATCTTCATGGTCGCCGGTATCTTCTTCCTGAAAGAGCTGCTGCTGTTCATTTTCACCAAGATCCTTCTGGCCATCAGAAGCAAGATGCTCCTCGCCTTGTTGTTTTCCTTTGTGGCTGCACTCTTGTCGGCTTTCCTCGACGCCCTGACCGTGACGGCGGTGGTGATCACGGTGGCCGTTGGCTTCTATTCGGTCTATCACAAGGTGGCCTCGGGCAAGCAATTTCACCATGAGCACGATCACTCGGACGATCAGTCGGTTCAGGAATTGCACCGCGCCGATCTGGACCAGTTTCGGGCGTTCCTGCGCAGTCTGGTCATGCATGCGGCGGTTGGCACGGCGCTTGGCGGCGTGTGCACGCTGGTTGGCGAGCCGCAGAATCTGCTGATTGCGGAACGTGCGCATTGGCAGTTCATGGAATTCTTCTTTCGCATGTCGCCGATTTCGATGCCAGTTCTGATTGCCGGGCTGATTACCGCGGTGACCCTGGAGAAGGCCAAACTGTTTGGTTTTGGTGCCAACATTCCCGAACCCGTGCGTCAGATTCTGGTGGACTTTGACGCCTCGGAGTCGGAAAAACGGACGGTCAAGCAAAAGGCGTCACTGATCGCGCAGGCTCTGGTTGCCGGCTGGCTGGTGATTGGTTTGCTGTTTCATCTGGCGCCGGTTGGCCTGATCGGCTTGTCGGTGATCGTGTTGGCGACAGTGGCAACCGGCGTGATCGAGGAACATCAGATTGGAAGGGCGTTCGAGGAAGCGCTGCCCTTCACCGCTTTGTTGGTCGTGTTCTTCGCTGTGGTGGCGGTGATCAACGATCAGGGACTGTTCGTGCCGGTCATTGACTGGGTGCTGGCGCTGGACGGCCATCTGCAGGTGATCGCCTTCTACCTTGCCAATGGCGCCCTTTCGTCCATCAGCGACAACGTGTTTGTGGCCACGGTCTATATTGGCGAGGTGCAGCAGGCATTGGTCAATGGCCTGATCAACCGGGATCAGTTCGACCTTCTGGCGGTGGCCATCAACACCGGGACCAACATCCCGAGTGTGGCGACGCCCAACGGCCAGGCGGCCTTCCTTTTCCTGCTCACCTCGGCGTTGGCGCCGTTGATCCGCCTGTCCTACATGCGGATGGTGATCATGGCCTTTCCCTACACCGTCGTCATGACCCTGACGGGTCTTCTTGCGGCAACCTATCTGCTGGAGCCCATGACGGCATACTACTACGATATCGGATTGATCTCCCATCATACTCCGGATGATATCGAACCGCCCATCGGGCACCACTGATCCCGGGCGGTTTTGTGATCGTCGGCAAATTCGATGAAACGCGGGGCCGGTCCCCGCGTTTCGCGTTTAATAAGAGTTAGGCATGGTGCCGCTCCATGACTTGGCGTACCAGGCAATTCGTGTTAAGGTTAACAGGTGCGCTAGTGGGAGGGGTCTGTGGTTGAGAGTCACTTGGTCGGGGTATCCGGCGACAAGTCTCCCCAGAAGGAAGAAGATGAAGCGGAGCATGTCCGCGGCATCGTCAAGTGGTTCGATGCTGTCAAGGGCTATGGTTTTATCGTGCCTGAAGACGGCGGCAGTGACATTCTTGTTCATTTCTCCATTCTCAAGGAAGTCGGGCGTCGTTCGGTTCCCGAAGGTGCGACCATAGACTGTCTGGCGGTAACGCGGCCACGTGGCCGGCAATGTCAGAAAATTATCGGCGTCGATTTGTCGACAGCTTCCGGTCCGGCCGGAGGCTGCGCCGGCACCGATGCGGAAGGGACCCCTGTCGAGCCCGTTAATGGGGGTGAGCCGGTCGAAGCTACGGTGAAATGGTTCAACCGGTTGCGCGGCTATGGCTTCGTCTCCCAAGGCGAAGGAACCCAGGATATTTTTGTCCATATGGAAGTGCTGCGCCGCGCCGGTCTGGCAGACCTTGAGCCCGGCGAGCGCGTAATGGTATCCATCGGCCAGGGCGAGCGGGGCCTTCTGGCCACCATGATTCAGCCCATCGAGGGGTGAGGACCTGCCAGCGTCGAAAGCGTTTCGCGCCGGGTCGTTACGCGGCTCTGCTTCGATTGTCGTCCGTCGCGATATTTCATGCTAATCCCTGACGATAGATTGGATCTTCGGAGGCCCAGGTGCGGGTAAGCGTTTTCCTTTTTCGGCGGTTTTTCGTCGCCCTTGCCATGGGGCTCCTGCTGTGCGGTGGGGCGTCGCCGGCACTCGACCCGAATTTGGAGGAGCTGGTTGTGATCACAACCAATGGCGCGTATGCGTTTCAGGTTGAAATCGCCGACGAGCCCAGGGAGCGCCGGCGCGGCCTGATGTTCAGGCGTCAGCTTCCCTCCGATCGGGGCATGCTGTTCATCAGCGAGCGGGAAGAGGTCGCCCGAATGTGGATGAAGAACACCTTCATACCGCTGGACATGATCTTTATTGCGGGCGATGGCCGGGTTGCCGCCATTGTCGAAAACGCCGAACCCCGTTCGGAGCGGATTTTGTCCTCTGGCGTGCCGGTGCGCGCGGTTCTTGAAGTGGCCGGGGGTACGGTGGCGCGGCTGGGTATTCGGGTTGGCGATCGGGTCGGTCATCGGCTGTTTGCGCAGGAGCAACCGTAGATGTCAGAGCGGGTACCCGGCCGGACCGCACTCGACCGCTTCATCGAGCGCTGCGACGTGGGGTGGAACGCCTGGCCTGGTACCGCCATAGCCTCGGTTCTGATTGATCGAAGCTGGCGTCATCCGATCCGTGGCTATGGTACGGAAAGTTTTTGGGGCATCGTTGGTTCACGCTGCGTGACCAGCGCCTGGTCGGGCATGGCGGTCACCCGGGACGCCGTCTGGATCAGCAACGGCGGGCATGCCGACTATGGCGGTAACGAGTGGTACGCCTTTCATTTTGCACAGGGCGAATGGCGGCGCGAAACGCACCCCTCCCGCCTGGTGCCTGCCGTGGTCATACCGCGCAAGAACGGCCCGCCCGTGAAGTTGCCGGTGCCCGATGACGGACGACCTTTGCGCGGCCATGTCTACGGATCGCCGGTGGTTCTGTCTGATGGTCGGATCCTGACCATCAATCCGGTGCCCTTCTGCCAGGTCGGCATCATGTATTTCGACGATTATGTGCAAAACGCCTGGATTTTCGACCCGCAAACCCTGGACGAGGTTCCCGCGACGCTGGATATTGTCGGGCTCGGCGGGTGCGCCCGGCTTGGCAACAACAACATCCTGTTCGGTTCGAGCCGCAATATGCGCGTAGTTGACGCTGGCGTAACCCGGATTCTGGACCGCCATTCGGGCAGTCTTGGGTTCGCCTGTGGTTATGACCCCGTCTCAAGGATTGCAGTCGGCGGGCTCTGGTCGCCGCGGATCGGTGTGGCCACGCTGGATGAAACGGAGACCCGGATCGCGTCCTATCGCTCGGTGCAGGCGCCGGTCCGGCTCACCTATTGCGCTGTGCTGGTGTGCGGTGAAGGGCGGTTTGCGCTCATCGGCGCTGACGGTGATGTGTGGCTGTATGATGCACTGCGCGACGAGTGGCAGCAACGCCGCTATCCCGGTGCGCCTCCGACGCGCCTGGTCAACAACAAGATTCAATGGGTGCCGGGGCGCGACGTGGCGATTTGTGTACCCCATCAGCCGACTGATCCGGTGCACATCCTGAAACCCGACTTTCCCGTGGATGTCTGAGCGGAGGGATTGGGCTGGTATCTTCGCGAGAACGTCAACCGGTCATCTGGCCTGCGCGAGACAATCCGGAACGCAGGCGTGTTCACCGTCTGCGGCCGCCCTAGATTCATGGTTCGACTTCGGCGAGAAGATGGTCGGGGAGACTGGATTCGAACCAGCGACCCTCTGCTCCCAAAGCAGATGCGCTACCAGGCTGCGCTACTCCCCGAATGACCCCACGAATTACCCGATCACCCCGGAGAGCGCAATTGAAAAGTCGGGCCCCGAGAAGACCGGTGTGGCGCGGCGCAGCGGATCACCCGGGACGGCCCGCTGCGGGTCTTATTGATCATTTCGGCAGGGTCAGAGAGAGTAGTTGATGGAAAACCACAGCTTGCGCCGGGACGCAAGGTTGTCGCCACCCCAGAAGTCAGCGTATTCGAGACTGACCTTGACCCGGCGCGCCGGGCTCGCAAACACACCCAGATCCATCTCCTGGCCCAGATCAAGGGTGCCGGTCTCGGCCTCGAAGTCATGATACCAGACGGCCAGCCGCACCGGCCCCAGAACGCCGACGTGGCCAAGCCTGTAGTCGGCCATCACCTGCAGATCCCTGATCCCGCTGGCGGACGTGGCCAGGAACACGTCGGCGAAGCCCTGAAACTTGTGCAAGGTGGCAAGCGGGGTCGTAAAGCCCTGCGTCCCGTTGCCTTCGAGCACCTCATAGCTTGCCTTGAACGACCACGCCCGGCCGGCCAGGCCGGCTTCCAACAGATAATAGTCCAGCCTGAAGTCGCCGGGGTTGTGGCCGTAGTCTTTCTGGGTCGCGTATTCCGCGCCATAGAGAACGTCCAGGCCATCGTTCAGGGTTGTCTTGCCGGTAAAGCGGGCCCCAAAGGTCTGGTTGGACACAGTCGCGAGATCAGCCAGATCAATCAGGTAGGCGTAGACGCCGAGCGTGCCCACCGGTGTCTTGTAGGACAAATTGATCAGGTGGGTGTCCGCGTCCACCTCGCCCGCGACGGAATTGCTGCCGAAGATCCGGTTGACCTGCCACAGGTAGCTGTAATCCAGCCTGAAATCATCGATGGGTGCGGTGGAGAAGCGTATGGCGTCGAAGGTCTGCTCGTTCTGGCGGAAACCGACGTTGCCGACAAAGCGGTTGTTGTCCAGCAGGATTCGCTGGCGCCCCGCAGTGACCCAGGTGCCAAGCGGCCCGGTGTAGGTCAACTGCAGGCGGTTGAGGCGTTCCGAGTCGGGATCGGCAACCACCGGGTATTGAACCCGCCCGTTCACCGTACTGTTGAAATTGTCGACGCCGAGATCACGGGTGAAGTCGCCTTCCACCAAAGCGGAAAAGCCTTCGTAACCCGCTGTCTCGAAACCGAAACGGCTGCGCAGGGTGAGCGCATTGGCGTTTCGCTCAAATCCGTCCTGATCCACATGTTCATAGCGAAGGCGAGCATCGAAAAGGATGTTCCCGTCCGCGATCGCCTGTTCAAGTCCCCCGGCGTAGGCCGTCCCGGCAACACCAGACCACAGTCCCAAGGCCGTCACGGCCAGCACTTTTTTCATTTGACGCATTTTTCCCTCCGGAATTGACGGATATTATCTGTGCGCTCACGCTGGGAGCAGGTCGTCGTCCATCGGTTGACGATGAGCGGACCGCTGGTAACACAGATAATAATGGCGTTCGAGGGAGAAATTTGTGACCAAAGTTTTCGGTGTCGTTGGCTGGAAAAACGCCGGCAAGACCAGTTTGATGGTGCGCCTGGTGCAATTTTTCACGCAGCAGGGGATCACGGTTTCCACCGTCAAGCACGCTCATCACGGTTTTGACGTGGACCAGCCGGGCAAGGACAGCTTTCTGCATCGCGAGGCGGGTGCGCGCGAGGTTTTGGTCGCCTCCGCCAATCGCTTTGCGCTCATGCATGAATTGCGTGGACAGCCAGAACCTGGACTTGACGAGTTGCTGGCGCGATTGTCGCCAGTGTCGCTGGTCCTGGTGGAAGGGTTCAAGGCCCATTCGCACCCGAAGCTGGAGGTTTATCGTCGCGGCGGGCAGTCACCGCTGGTGGCCGAAGTCGACAAAACCGTGGTTGCGGTGGCGACCGATGTTGCTGATCTTGTCATCGACCGGCCGGTGTTGCCGCTCGACGATACCCGGGCAATCGCAAGCTTCATCGCCACCACTGTCGGGCTTGATCTGGCGCAAAGTCACTCTGCGGGTTGACTCCTATTCTTGCGGGATGGCCGGACAATCTCGCGGAGTCGTCGGCGTCGGCGGACAGCGGGTCGGCGTCCATGAGCGCATTCAGGCGCGCCGCTACGGCCGGACCCTTTGGTCACGCGTTGACGTCGATGACGACGCGACCGCGAATCCGCCCTTCCAGGATCTGTTCGGCAAGCTCCGGCACCCGGCTCATGGGCTCGACCGTATAGTCTTCTCGCAGCTTGTGCTTGTCGATCAGATCGGCCAGTGCCGACCAGGCGCGCCGGCGACGCTCCATGCTGGCCATGACCGAATCAATCCCGCGCAAGGTGACGCCGCGCAGGATGAACGGCATGACCGTGCTGTTCAGGCCAACGCCGCCGGCCAGCCCGCATGCGGCGACCAGACCTTCGTACCTGGTCTCCGCAATCACCGTGGATAGAACCTGGCCTCCGACCACGTCCACCGCTGCCGCCCAACGCTCGGATTCAAGTGGTTTCGGGTCGCGTGCCAGTTCATCCCGATCGATGACCTCGGCCGCGCCAAGGCCCCTTAGAAACTCTTGGTTATCCTTCGCCCGACCGCTGGCAGCCACCACCTCATACCCAAGCTTGTCGAGCAGCATCACAGCGATCGACCCGACTCCGCCAGAGGCGCCGGTGACCAGAACCGGGCCGGCGTCAGGTCCGATACCATGATCGGCAATGGCCTGCACACACAGCATGGCGGTGTATCCTGCCGTGCCGATCGCCATCGCTTCTTCCGGCAGAAACGCGTCGGGAATAGGGAGCAGGAAGTCGGGATTGACCCGCTGGCGCTGGCTGTAGCCACCCCAGTGGCGTTCCGACAGGCCATAACCGTTGACCAGCACCCGGTCCCCAGGCTTGAACCGGTCGTCCCGGGATTCCGCGACCGTTCCGGCAAGGTCGATTCCACACACCATGGGCAGCTTGCGGCAAATTTTTCCTTTTCCGGTGACCGCCAGACCATCCTTGTAGTTCAGCGTCGAGTAGGCCACGTCCACCAGCACATCCTCATCGGGCAGGTCAGCAAGGCTGATCTGCTTGAGCCGGCCCTGCACCCTGCCGTCAATCTCTTCGGCGACGATGGCGTTGAATAGATCGGTCATGGTGATAAGTCCTCCGATGGATGGGGTATTTCGGGGCATTGTGGCGAGCTTGCCCTGGAATGAAAAGGGCGGGATTGCAATAGGCGCGTTTTTGTTGGACGCTGCGCGGCACGCGAGTGGAGGAACCGATGGCCGCAACCTGGAACGAACCGATTACCCTTGACGCCATACGGGAAACGCACGCGCTGATCGCACCCCATGTCCGGCGCACACCGGTGATGCGGTGGCGAGGCGACGCTTTCACCGATGAGGCCGGCGACCTCTTCGACGCTTACCTCAAGATGGAACTGTTTCAGGTCACCGGGACCTTCAAGGTGAGGGGAGTTCTGTCCGTTCTTTCGCGCCTGTCGGTCGAGGACCGGGCCCGTGGCGCCACCGGTTTCAGCGCCGGAAATCATGCCATTGCCGTGGCTTACGGGGCGCGGGCGCTCGGTATGCCGGCCAAGGTGGTGATGCTCGAGACCGCCAATCCGGCGCGAGTGAGGAAAGCGCGGCAGTATGGCGCGGAGGTGCTGGTCGCCGCAGATGGAGCCAGTGCCTCGGCGATGGCCGAAGAGATCGTCGCCAGCGACGGCATGGCATTTGTACATCCGTTTGAGGGACGCAACACGGTGCTTGGCACCGGTACGCTCGGCCTTGAGATGTGTGAACAGATCCGGGACGTCG
Organism: Alphaproteobacteria bacterium; assembly: GCA_003695065.1. Lineage (GTDB taxonomy): Bacteria > Pseudomonadota > Alphaproteobacteria > Sphingomonadales > Govanellaceae > J090. Next base: position 3,248 of record RFJA01000289.1, on the reverse strand, counting down.
AGGCAGTTGTGGTCGGCATTGGCGGTGGCGGGCTTGCCGCAGGCGTTGCTGCCGCTGTGAAGCTGCATGATCCCAATGTACGGGTCTACGGCGTCGAGCCCGAAGGGGCGGCCTGTATGACCAAGAGCTTTGCCGAGGGCGGCCCGGTCACCTGGCCCGTGGTCCGCACCATTGCCGACAGCCTGGCCCCCCCTTTTACCACGCCATATACCTTCGGGGTGTGCCGCGACTACGTCGATGACATTGTCACCGTATCCGACGATGCGTTGATGCACGCCATGCGGCTTCTGTTTGACGACCTGAAGCTGGTGGTGGAGCCGGGAGGGGTGGCGGCGGTGGCCGCGGCGCTCGGACCGCTCAAATCCAGATTGGCAGGAAAAAAGGTGGTGCTGGCCCTGTGTGGCTCCAACATCGATCTTCGGTCGTTTAGCGATCTCACCGGGCTGTGACGGGGGCGCGCACGGCCCACAGATCGTAGTCGTCGGCTTCGTCCACGGTGACGGTGAGGATATCGCCGGGGGCAGGGGCGTCCTGGCCGGGTTCGAGCGCAATGAACACATTGCCGTCGATTTCCGGCGCATCGGCCTTGGAGCGCGCCACGATGACTAATTCTTCATCTTCATTGGGTGCGACGTCATCGACAATCACGTCCATGGTGCGGCCCACCTTGGCTGCGAGTTTGCGCGCGCTGATCCGCCGCTGGGTTTCCATGAAACGGTGCCAGCGTTCCTCTTTCGCCGCTTCCGGCACCGCTCCGTCCAGGTCGTTGGCCCTGGCGCCTTCGACCGCCTCGTACTTGAAGCAGCCGACCCGATCGAGCTCGGCCTCTTCAAGCCAGTCGAGAAGGAAAGCGAAGTCGGCCTCGGTCTCGCCAGGGAAGCCGACAATGAAGGTGGATCGGATGACAAGGTCCGGGCAGATTGCGCGCCAGCGCCGGATGCGATCGAGCACCTTGCTCTGGTTGGCGGGGCGGCGCATGGCTTTGAGCACATCTGGGGCCGCATGCTGGAACGGCACATCGAGGTAGGGCAGGACCTTGCCTTCTGCCATCAGCGGAATGACCTCGTCCACATGGGGGTAGGGGTACACGTAGTGAAGGCGCACCCAGACCCCGAGGTCACCAAGCGCGGCGGCCAGATCGGTCATATGGGCGCGGTAGTCGCGGTCACGAAGCCGGCTGGTGGCATGCTTCAGGTCGAGACCGTAAGCGCTGGTGTCCTGGGAGATGACCAGAAGCTCCTTTACCCCGGCGTCCACCAGTTTTTCCGCTTCGCGTATCACGGCGGCGGCTGGCCGGCTCTGCAGGCGTCCGCGCAGGTCCGGGATGATGCAGAAGGTGCAACTGTTGTTACATCCTTCGGAGATCTTGAGATAGGCGTAATGGCGCGGCGTCAGCCGGATGCCCTGCGGCGGGACCAGGTCAACATGCGGGTCATGGGCCGGGCGCGCTGCCTCGTGCACGGCGGCGACCACCGCTTCGTACTGGTGAGGGCCGGTCACCGCGAGCACGTTGGGATGCACGGCCCGGATTGCCGCTTCGTCACCGCCCATGCAGCCGGTCACGATGACGCGACCATTTTCCCGTATCGCCTCGCCGATGGCTTCAAGCGATTCGGCCTTGGCGGAGTCGAGGAACCCGCAGGTGTTGACGATCACCGCGTCGGCCCCCTCGTAAGACGGGGCAAACTCGTATCCTTCGGCCCGGAGCGTCGTGAGGATTCGTTCGGAATCCACAAGCGCCTTGGGACAGCCGAGGCTCACCAGACCGATCTTGGGTGGTGCTGCAATCCGTTTCATGGCGCCCTTATACGCCAGAGCGTGTCGTCTGCCTAGCGAGCAGATCGCCCAGTCGTCACTGTCAAGCCGACTCGCGCAGCCGTCCAGGGGGCGCAAGATTGAAGGGCCACCCGGATTGTCGCGACCTGACAAGTCGCGTTACTATATCGAGGAAATCATCCGCAAGGCCCGTCATCGGGGTTATCCAACCAGCAAGGAAGAAAGAAAGAGAGGGCTTTCATGATCCGGAAAAGCGAGCTTCAGAGACTGCTCCAAGATGACAGCGAGGTGGCGGTGTCCGTTTATCTGCCGACACACAGGGCCGGACCGGCAATCCGCGAGGATCGTATTCGACTAAAAAACCTGTTGCGAGAGGCCGAAAAACGAATCGGTCATGCGCCAACGGCCGCCCGAATTCTGGAACCGGCCTGGAACCTTGTCGGGCGAGAGCGGGAATGGCAGCATTTGGAAAAAGGCTTTTCCCTGTTTCTGAGCGATGGCTCGATGGAAACTCTGGCGCTCCCCATATCGGTTCCTGAACTGGTCGTGGTGCAGCGCGGTTTCTACCTCAAACCGCTCTACAAGCTAATTGACGATGGCCAGCGGTTTTATCTGCTGATCCTCGATCGCAAGGACCCGCGACTCTACGTCTGTTCGCGCGACAGCTTCGATCGTGTTGGCGGAAAAATGATGACGGAAAGTTTTGAAGAGCTGGTGGCCAAAACCGAGGTGGCTGACGAGGTTGGGTATCATTCCGCTTCCACGTCGGCGGCCCAGGGCGGCCCCGGTGCTGCCAAATTCCATGGTCAGGGGGACAGTCCCGAGGATTACAGAAAGGTCGAACTCGACCGCTTCGTTCAAGGAATAGCAAAGGCAGTGGACGACCGGCTGAAAGAAGAAAGTGCACCGCTGGTGGTGGCGGGAGAGCCCGAATTGATCGGCCTGTTCCGTGGCCACAGCCGCTACGCCCATATTCTGCCCGAGGTCATTCACCACGCGGTCAACGGCGGCCAGGACGAGCCGGTCTACCGCCAGGCTCTTGAGCTGGCCATGCCGCTTCTCGACGCGCCGCGCAAAGCAGCCCTTGATCGATTGGCAACGCTTCAGGCGACGGAACCGAACGCCGTCGCTTTGCATCACGAGGAAATTTTGCGCGACGCTCAGGCCGGGCGGATCGACACGCTCTTTCTGGCCGACGACGCGGAACTTTGGGGACGGCTGACCGCTGACGATCGCACGAAGATTGTTCCGGCCGGCGCCGAGGACGCGGTCGACCTCATCGACCGGATGGCAACCCGGACCCTGGCGCGGGGCGGCAAGCTTTATATGGTCTCCCGCAACGATCTGCCCAATGAGTCCCACGCGGCGGCGATTTTGCGCTACTGACCGCAAATTTTTTCTGTCAAGGCTTTAAAGCCGGTTTTTTGAACCGACATAGGGGACGCGGACCAAAGGTCCGCGTCCCCGTAACT
>RFJA01000288.1 GCA_003695065.1 Alphaproteobacteria bacterium | reverse complement strand
GGCCGAACACAGGTTCATTCACCAGGCCCCACCTACAAATAATTTAGGCCCGCACCGGATGGTACGGGCCCTAAATTATTGGTTGCGGGGGCAGGATTTTGTCAAGATCCTACATTAGCAAAGCGTGTCTGAAAGTGGTTGCAGAGGCCCGATACCACCGAGAACATCATTTACTAAAAAGTTGTGAGTTGTGATCACATGTCAGCAACCACCGTTTTCGAATGGCGCCTTAGGCCACGCCGCTTTAATGGTTTGGCAATGGATATGGTTCACTGCCTCCAGTTAAGGAAGCGGTAAAGAAACCGGATACTTTTATTCTTCCGATAGCTTATGGCGGCAAATGATTCTAGGTTGTATATACAACCTTGTTCGCCTACAGTCTTGGTTAACGTCAAAATGCTCAAGTATTGAGTATCCTCAACCGTTCTACCGGGCAGGTCGGCTTAGCAAAACGAGGAAATCCGGATGACGAATGAATACGATGCGATAATCGTTGGCGGGGGCCACAATGGACTGACCTGCGGAGCTTATCTGGCCAAGGCAGGCCTCAAGACGCTGGTGCTGGAGCGACGCCACATTGTCGGTGGCGCCGCGGTAACCGAAGAATTCCACCCCGGCTTCCGAGCCTCGACCTTCAGCTACATCATGGGCCACGTGCACCCGAAGGTGATCCGAGAGCTGCAGCTGGAGCAATTCGGCCTGACCCATCTGAAAATGGGCGAGGTGCTGCATCCGCTGGATAATGACGATAGCATCGTTTTCTCCACCGATGTATCGACAACTCAGACTGAAATTGCGCGATTTTCGAAAAAAGACGCCGAAGCCTATCCGAAATTTATCGAGGACATCACCCAAACGATCTCGGTGCTTCGACGAATGCTACTGGAAACACCCGTCGACCCCGGTGACCGCAGTTGGTCTGCGCTGAAGAATGTGGCGCGCATGGCCTGGCGTTACCGTGGCATGGGTGAGGAGTTTTACAATATCACCGATGCCATGACCCAGTCAGCCTATGATTTCGTGTCCCGTTGGTTCGAGTGCGAGGAAGTCAAGGCGCTGTTCTGCTATTGGGCTGGCATCGGTAATTTCCGGGGTCCGCGTGCCGCAGGCACCGCGTACTCTATCCTGTTCCACCTTCTGGGAGAAAATGGGCTGGGTTTTGCCAAGGGTGGAATGGGCAGCGTGTCGAATGCGATCGCCGCAGCCGGGCGTAAATACGGGATGGAAATCCTGACCGATGCGGCCGTCGAAAGAGTCGTTGTTAAAAATGGACGTGCCACTGGTGTGGTGACAGAGGACGGGCGCGAATTCAATGCGAAACTGGTAGCGTCCAACCTCGCGGCTCCGGTTTCATTTGGACGCCTGGTCCCCAGATCGGAACTGCCTGAAGACTTCATGGCCAATATAGACCGCTGGCGAAGCCGGGGCGAGGTTTACAAGATCAACTGTGCCGTCGACCGGCTTCCGCAGTACCGCGGCTTCACGCCCGGCCAAGCAGGGTTGGAATATCCAGCTTATGCCCATATCGGCCCGACAATCGAGTTCATGGAACGCGCCTATGACGACGCCAAACACGGTTGGTACTCGGCTCGTCCCTTCGTGTCTCCGATCACACCAAGCGCCATTGACAACACACTTGCCCCCGAAGGCAAACACGTGGTCACACTATCGGGCGGACACGCCCCTTATGAACTGAAAGGAGCAAGCTGGGACGATGAACGTGACCGTTTCGTCGCCAATGTTTTTTCGGTGATGGATGAATTCTCGCCAGGATTCAGCGAGAGCCTGATCGACTACAAAGTCTTTCTGCCCCACGATCTCGAGGATGTTCTGGGCATGCCCGGTGGCCACGAACTGCATGGGGAAGTAGCCCTTGACCAGCTATTTTTCAAGCGTCCTGCACCACACTACGCAGATTATCGCAGCCCGATCCGGTCGCTTTACCAATGCGGCTCCTCGGCTCATCCAGGAGGATCGGTCTCTGCCGTACCAGGTCACAATGCCGCACGAGAGATTCTCAAGGATTACAGCAAACTGAAATGATCTAAGACCTTAGTTGCGACGCCATCTTCTTCGATGACTGCTGCGGCTTCCTGACCTGTTACGCCTCCCCTTCATGAGCTAAGTTACCCGTCGAGGTCACTTACGGTTCCGAATTTCCTTCATGATTTCCCGATGCTTTTGCGTGGACACCGGGAAGAAGCTGATAATCAGCGCGGACAAAAGGAAGCCGGCAGTCGGGAAGAAAACAAGGATAAGGCGGATATCGGCGAGAACGTCTTCACTCTGGACCGCCTTCGAAACGTAGCCGATCTCGTCGAGCAGGAAGCCAAGGGCAAAACCGCCCAGTGCGAGCGACGACTTGCTGGCGAAAGAGAGAAGGCCAAAGCCCATAGCCTCTACCCTTTGTCCCGTCTTCCATTCCCCGTAATCAATGGCGTCCGCCGTCATCGCGTAGAACGTCATCAGGAAGGCCTGAATGCCGACGCCGGTCATGAAATAGATGGCCGTGATCCACACCAGCGACAGGTTCTGCGAACCGAGCGCGTAGAACGTCACCAGACAGGCCGCCGCCAAAAGGCAGCCGCTGACCCAGACAAAGCGCTTGCTGGTCATATGGGTGACCTTCGCCCACAGGAAGGGTGCGACCAGTCCGGCGACGGATATGGCCGTCAACGGATAGCGGACCGCGCCGCGGTCACCATAGTCATATTCGAAGAAATAGATGCTTGTCTTGTTCAGCACCGTGTAGCAGCCCGTGAACATGATCACGCCAAAGAAAACGAGAAGGAACGCCTGGTTCCTGAACAGGCCACTGAGCGCTTCCTTTATGGAGGATGTATCCTCGAACAGGGCCTCCCCGGCGGCTTCCGCCCGGGTCTTGCCAACAGCCCCTTTCTCCCGGACGGTAAAGCCAGTGAACATCAGGGTGAGTGTGGCGACGCCGCCAAATATCCCGGCCGTCAGAATGAAACCCTGAAGATCATCCCCCTGCCCAAGCGCCGCCACCAGTGGGAGGCCGAAATAGGACGCCGTCAAGGCACCGGCGGAGACGAAGAAGGCCTTGACGCTCGCAATGGAGGCGCGCTCGTTCGCATCCCGCGACAAGCGTGAAATGAGCGCGGTATAGGGAATATAGACCACCGTGAACAGGGTCCTGAAAATAATCTGGGTCAGGAGCGCGAACAGGAAAATTTGTCCGGCTACGAAGTCGGGACGCAGAAACACGGCGACGAAGCTGACCGCCATCGGGAAAGCGCCAAAGATCAGGTACGGGCGGTACTGCCCCCATCGGCTGCGTGTGCGGCTGACCAGATATCCCATGGCCGGGTCCGTAACCGCATCCCAGAGCGTCGCGATCAGAAGAATGAGCCCGGCTTCGCTGCCGGACAGGCCAAGCACGTCCGTGTAGAAATAGAGAAGGTAGAAGGCCGTGGTCATGAAGACCATCCACAGCCCTCCGATCCCGACCCCGTAGGACGCGCGCTGGCGAACTGTCAGTCTGTCCTCGTCAGCCACCTGCACCTTGCCCATTACGCGTTACTCACCGGACCGGAACACTGAAACCTGCCGTCCGCTCGATTTCAACCCGGATCTGGTCGCCGGGCTCCACAGGCCCAACGCCGGACGGCGTGCCACACATTATGATGTCGCCGGGGTAAAGTGTGAAATAGCGCGACGCCTCCACAACCAGATCTATCGGCTTCCAGATCAGCCGATTGGTGCTACCGTCCTGGCGCAAGTCTTCATTGATCCAGAGCTTTATGCCGAGGTCGTGGAGGTCCTCGGGCGCACTGAACTCATCAATCGGTGTCAGCCATGAGTCGAACACGGCGAAACTGTCCAGGGATTTGCGGTGACTGAAAAGGTGGCTGCTCTTGCCCGTCATGTCGAGCGACCCGCAGACGGCGGCGATGGCCTCGCGGGCCTCGTCATGGCTTGCGAACCTGATCGTCCGCCCGATAATCAGCGAGAGTTCAGGCTCGTGCAGGGTGGGCATGTCCGCAGGGACCACCACCCCCTCCGTCGGAGACGTGATGGCAGAGTTCGCCTTGACGAAAAAGCCATACTTGCGGATCGAGGTTTCGGGGATCGCGCCGTCGGCCGCGGTGTAGTTGGCCATGGCCCCGAGTATCTTGTTGGGGGAGCGGATGGGATTCCTGAGCTTGGACCCGTCAACAGAGATCGGGGGCAGCGCCGCGATCTCGTCGTCCGTCAATGCCCGGATATCGGCCCAGATCTGCATGAACGGGTCGCCGGGCTCGGCGGGCCACACGGGCTTTATCTTCCGGGCGAGCGCGCTTGCGTCGAACTGGCTGCCCCCCTGCTCGATGATGATCCGTCCATCGACCGTTATAGCTACTCTCACGCCCCGTCCTTCCTGTCCGGCTTGGTTATGGTGACCGTGCCCGTATTGCCATCCACCTTGACCCAGTCACCGGTCTCGATCACGTCAAGGGGATCCTGATCCAAATCGGTGACGGCTGGCACCCGCGTCACGACCGCGCCCAGCGCCATCTTCGTGGTGGTGATGTTGAAGATCATCGCCGCGGGGGCGGCGCCGGCAAGCCGCACGGTCTGGAAATGACTGGCCCAGCCGGACGATCCCTTGGCGCCGGGAAAGACGAGAACCTTGCCCTTGAAGGACTTGCCCCTGAGTTCGTGGCGGACTTCAGTTATTTCCCCTGTCTGGTTGTTGATGCCGCCAAAGCCGGAGATGGTCTGTCGGGTGACAAGCGCTTCACCCTCGGCAACCCCTTCCACGACCGGGCGACCCTTGAGAATGATTACGGTCACTCAAGACCTCCCGTCCATTTTCCGCTAATGGCCGCATTCACACACTGTTCCGTGCTGCCAAGCCAAGTGCCGAATCCCATGGTGGCGGGCAGATAATGCGCCTGCTTACAGGAGTCGGTAGCTGCCGTCTTCACATCTTTGGGAGAAACCTTGCTGAGTGCTGCACAACTGTCGGTCATCAGGTAGGCTCCCGCCTTGCGGAATGTGTCCGTATACCCCATTCGGTCCGCGATCGCCTTTATGGAGCGCGGGATAAACATCCAGAGGTCGGTATTGGCGGAGAGCCTCTTGCCTTCGAGGAGGCCGGCAACAAGGCGGACCTGTTCAAGCGAGCCATGGGGACAGCCGAGCACGACGAAATCAACGTCCGTGTCCTTGGCCGTGCTGAACCAGCTGTAGGCCTCCTCCAGCTCGGCGCGCCCGAACCTGATCGTCTCTTGTGCCCGGTTACCGCCAAAGGCCACGTCGCGGGTTGGCGCCTCGGGGGTCACGCCGACGATATGGTACATCTCGACCCCGCCGGAGCTTGCCATGGAGGCGCCGAAATGCTTCAGCTTGTTGGCGTTGGGCACACCGGAAATGCCTGTGAAGACAGGCACGTTCTCCTGCACCTTTTCGCCCACGTAATACCCCATCAACCCCCAGTCGAGCATGTTATCGATCGGGTACTCCACCTCTACCAGATGTGTGCCCCGGCGATTTTCCGGGATGTGGTATCCCCAATAGGGAATTTTACCGATCAGGGAAGCCGCTGCCGTACTGTGCGCTCCCTCGACATTGGAACGCGCACCAATCAGGGAATTGATGTAAATGACGGCCGAGGATTCCATCCAGGCGCAATGCTCACCAAACAAGGGCACATTGCCCACCTGGTAGGGCGTACAGGTGTTACAAAGCTGGTAGCCGCTCTTCTGGCAGAATGCGGTGGTCTCCCGGACGAGCCGCTGGGTTTCCTCCCCGACACCCTGAACGTCATAAAGATCGGCGTCCATGGCCTCGATCAGGCGGTAGGTATTGGTCTTGACCGGCGGGATGTCGAGGGTCTTGTCGCTATCAAGATTCAAAAGCGAATAGACCGCATTCATGTCGTGGCGCTTGTCCTCGGGAAGCACATCCCGGCGGCCCGGCAGAGAGCCTACTACACCGCCGCACACGTTGTTCGTTTCGACCAGCCGCTCGGCCCCTAACGCCTTCGCATAGCGCACCATCAGGTCCATGGCGTGGGCGCGGGCCTCGCCCTCGCTCCCGTCCAGAACCGCCTTTTCCTCGTCGGTGAGAAACATGTGTTTACCTCTTCAACCGTTGTTATCAGTCAGCCGGCTGGCCGATGTAGCGACCGGCCACACCATAGTTTTCGGGCTTGACCTCCTCGATGACGACCCGCACATGGCTCGGGTCCGGATCCACTTCCCGGTTCATCACCTCGGTGATGCCCTTGATCACCCGCGCCTTGATTTCGGTGCTTCGGCCCTCAAGCATGATCACTCTTACAATCGCCATTATAGTCTCCTTCGCTTCATGTGGGGGCGGCCTAGAGCCGCTTCCAGTCCTTCAGGATCTCGCGGGCCGCATTATGGCCCGGCACGGCGGACACTGCACCACCCGGATGGCTTGAGGCACCGCACTGATAGAGGCCCGTGATGGGGCTGCGATAATCGGCAAGGCCCGGAACAGGACGACCGAAGAACAACTGATCCAGCGTCATTTCACCGTGAAGCGTATTGCCGCCCGGCATGTTGACCACTTCTTCGATGTCCTTGGGCAGGATCAGCTTATAGTCGAGGACCGTATCCGAAAATCCGGGAGCGTATTCGTCCATGACGTCAAAGGCATTCCGGACCAGGTTCTTGCGTTCCTTGTCCCAGCTTCCGCCCTCAAGTTCGAAAGGCGCGACCCCGCCATAAAGCGACACCACATGCTTGCCCTCGGGCGCGAGGGTCTTGTCATAATATGTGGGCACGATAGCCGAGAGGAACGGCTTCTTGGAATACCAGCCGTATTTCGCATCGTCGAACGCCCGCTCCAGGTATTCGGGCGTGGGACCGATATGGGCATAGGCGGGGTAATCGACCCCGGTCTTTTCCTGGCTAAAGGACGCGTACTCAGGCAGGCTGTCCGTCGCGCAAAGGATCTTGAACGATTTGCCCCGTGTCCGATAGCGACTGATCCTGCCAACGATTTCTTCGGGCAGATGTTCCTTGTCCACCATCTGGCCGAACGCGATCTTGGCGTTGACGTTGGTGACCACGCACCTGGCATGGATTTCCTCCCCACTTTCAAGGCGCACGCCATAGGCCCGCCCGTCGCGAACGAGGATTTTTTCCACCGGGGCAGAGACCCGCGTCTCGAGACCTGCCGTTTTGCCGGACGCGTGAATGGCATTCGATATGGCGCCCATGCCGCCAATGGGGAAGCTCATGCCCAGTTGACCGATCAGGTGAGCGATCAGGTAGAAGGCGGTGCCCGGCGAATAGGGGCCGACGTTACCGCCTATGGTCGCCCAGTACATGAATTTCGCCTTGACCACCGGGGTTTCGAACCAGCGGTCCACATAATCGTGCGCGCTCAAGGAGAGGCCGTCGATGATATCGTAGATTTCGTCGCTCACATCCCGGTATTTCCAGCCGAACTTGCCGGCCTTGATCAGGGACTTGATATCCCGCTTGACCGGGTCCACCGGCACTTCGAACTGAAGGCGGCGCAAGAGGTCGATGGCGTTCTGCATGGAGGCGAAGAACTTGGGGTAATTCTCCGCATCCTTCTGGGAAAAGCGTGCGATCTGGGCCTGCGTCTTCTTCGGGTCCTTGGAGAAGACGATGCAGTCACCGTCCTCGGTCGGGTTGATAACGTTATCAACGACCACGCGGCTCAGGCCGAACTTCTCAAGCTCAAGGTCCTTGATCACCTTGGGGTGCAGGTGCCCCATGATGAAGGAATAGGACGACGCGCTGAAGCCCGGTGAAAACTCTTCCGTGACGGCCGCCCCGCCCAGAATATCACGGCGTTCAATCACAAGCGTCTTGAGGCCCGCTTTCGAGAGATAGGCGCCACATGTCAATCCATTGTGGCCGCCGCCAACAATTATCGCATCATACTTGTCCGTCATATGGTTTTCCGTACCTTCCCATGGCCGACCTGCCCGTTGAACAGCCGACAGCACTCTCTGCTTACGCTTGTCGAAGTTTTCCAGACTATAGGCGAGAAAAGTTGTAAATACAACCAAAAGAGGGCCGATCAGGTTTCGGACTTAAACACCCAGATTTTGCGCCACGAAACAGGAAAGCTCGCTATCGGGATCTGCGAGGTCCGCAAAAACCGTGAAATGGTCCCGCTCCGGCACGACGGAGAGCTTTGGCGACAAACCAAATGCCTGCCAGCGGTTGGCCAGAGCCTTGCTCTGATATTTAAACGCATCGGATTCCTGTTCGCCCACCGCAATCATCACCGGAAGCTGGTCGCAGGGGAGTCGATTGACAGGACTCAATTCGTGCGCATCCGCAGGCGTCAACGCGAGGGCAGATCCCATGGAAGTGGCGAGCAAGGGCCCAAGGTCAAAGAGCCCGCTGATGAGGGCCGCACAGCTAATTCCTCCCGGAGCCCCGCCACCGTAAGCACGCCAGTCCTCTGTCGCCAGCATTGCGGAGAGGTGCCCGCCCGCCGATGTGCCCGAGATAGCAATGCGGGCGGGGTCTATTCCGATCCCTTCAGCGTTTCGCATCACCCAGATCAGCGCGGAGCGCGCGTCAGACAGAATGGACGCCAGGGGCGTGTCCGGCAGGAGGCGGTAATTGATCGCAATGAAGGCGCACCCGCGGTTAACCCAGGCAGGCGCCGGGAAGCTGCGCATGGATTTGTCCCCGGCTTTCCAGTATCCGCCGTGAATAAAGAACAGGGCGGGCACAGGCGCATCGCTCGCGGGCATGTAAATGTCCAGGCGCTGCCGAGGGGCGTCACCGTAAGGGACATCTATGTGCGTCCCGAGAGTGCGTGCGCATTCTGCACTGCGCTCCGCATATTCCGCAAAAAGGTCAGATGATTTCTGGCGCGCGAGATCTGTAACGTACTGATCTTCAAGCCAGTCCAGCATCTTCGTCATCCTGCAAAAACCACCGTCTTCGATCCGTTCATCAGGACCCTGTCCTCCAGGATATGGGCCACGGCCCGGGAGAGTACCCTGCGCTCTATATCCCGGCCCTTTCGCACAAGGTCATCCGGCGAGTCCGCATGGGTTATGGGCTCCACATCCTGGGCGATGATCGGACCCTCATCAAGATCCCTGGTCACGAAATGAGCCGTTGCACCGATCATCTTTACCCCCCGGCTATGCGCCTGGTGATAGGGTTTTGCGCCCTTGAAGCCGGGCAGGAAACTGTGATGAATGTTGACGCATCGGCCATCAAGAAAGCGGCACATGTCATCGGACAGAACCTGCATGTACCGGGCGAGCACCACCAGTTCGGCGCCCGTGTCCTCGATGATCTTTTTGACCTGGGCTTCCTGCTCAGGCTTGGTTTCTTTCGTGATCGGAAGATGATGATAAGGGATGTCACCGAACGTGGTGAGGTTCAACGCATCCTTGGGATGATTGGAGATGATCCCCACAACATCCATGTTTAGTTCCCCAATGCGCATCTTGTAGAGCAGGTCACCAAGACAGTGATCGAACTTTGAAACCATCATCAAAACGCGTTTCCGCGCATTCCGGGCACGAATTCTCCAGTCCATACCATACTCTTCTGCAAGGCGGTGGAACTGCTCCCTCACCTCCTCTGCAGACCCGCCCTCGTCAGACAGGTTGAACATCACACGCATGAAGAAGCGCCCGGTCTCCATATCGTCGAACTGCTGGGCCTCAAGGATGTTGCCACCGTTCTCATGAAGAAGGGTCGTGACCGCGGCGACAATGCCTGGCTTGTCATCGCAGGACAGGGTGAGGATCAAAGGATTGATCATCGGGCTTTTCTCCTCTCGGCACATGAACGGATATCAGAGAACATGGCGCATCATAATGAACAGACTATTGTGCAAGTATCGGCCGAACTTCGGTAAAGAAGATATCACCAAGGGCAGGGACTTTTTCCCCATCCCAGTAACCTTTGCTCGCAAGCATCTGCGCGCTGTATTCCACATCCGCCTCGCTCACCTCTATTCCGTGACCGAGGACGAACCGATTTATGAAATTGAAGATGCAGATGACGTTAATCACGTCGTGCAGATCTCGATCGTTCCATCCTGCCTTGAAGACACGCTCTGCATCGGTTTTCGATAATGTAGAAGGAGCCAGGGTCATCTTCTTGGCGTAGGCAAAGAGCGGGCGCTCCTTTTCCCTCACCGGCGCTCCCTCCACATCTTTACGCAGCGCCAAGATCACATCGGGGTCAACGCCCAGTAACTCTGCGACACGGGTATGGGCCTCGCTGCACAATGGGCACATGTTGAGGGTGGATACAAAAGCCGCAATGGCTTCCCTGAGGGCGGGAGAAATGCTGGATTCGCCACGCATGACCACCTGATGGTAGGCATTCACCATCTCACCGGCCGCCTTGTTTAGCCCCAATGCCTCCTGCAACGGATTGGGGGGCCCATTAACAAGTTCGAGATATGAATTCCGCCTTGCCATTACATCTCTCCTTCTGAGGGCCCGGAGGCTACACCCCCCGCAAACCCTGAAAGCCGGTCTTATGGCTTTTCGGAGTTTTCAGCGAAAACGTCATCGGGGACCGCATCCGGGTCCTTTGACCTGTCAATCCGCTCTTCTGCCCACTCGATGGATTTCCTGAGCGCCGCAAACGTGAAAAAGTGAATCCCCCAGATCCTAAGCTCGGGCTCCCGCTCCCGCGCAACGGCAACATCACGAAGAATGTCCTCTGGCGTGACCGCACCCAGCAGGTTGCGGGCCAGACTTTGCCGTTCCTTCAGTGCGCGAAGCGACGGGCCGACCCCGCATATCATGGCGTACTTGATCAGCGTCGCAGCCTTGGCCGGGCCTGCCACACCGATGCGAATAGGCGTATTGATACCGTCCGCCCGCAAATCCCGGACAAAATTCAGTATTGCATTGGGGTCAAAACAAAACTGGCTGACCAGGATCGTTTCAAGCCCGGCCTTGTCCGCCGCCTCCAGCTTTTCATGCAAAGCACGACGCAGCTCCTCATCGCTGATCCGTGGATGGCCTTCAGGGTAACACCCGATGGAGATACGGCGGATACCGTGATCCTCTAAAAGCCCTGTCCTGATGATATCCAGCGCGGACGTCATGTTCCCTGCGGGATCATCCCGGTCACCACCCAGAACAAGCGCTCGCTCTATGGCCGCACCCTCCACGAGCTGCCCGAGAAGCCTGTCGAGGTCTTCGGGACTTGCGAAACTACGCGCCACCAGATGAGGAACGGGTTCAAGCCCGATGCCCCGCAGCCTTGAGGCCGCCTCCACCTGACCATCCACCGGTTTGTTCGGGAGCGCCGCGATATAGACCCGAGCGCCTTCAGGCATGACATCCGCCGCTGCATCAATGGCCTTGCGGTCCGGCGATGTGACTTCCGCCGAATATCCGGTCAGCAGGCGTGAAAGCGCCGCGTCGCTATTGATGGTGTCCGCCACACAGGTCTCCGTTCAAGCTATGCCGCGAGTGCCCGCAGGTCGGATGACATATCGGACCCCTCAAAGTTCTCAGGGATTTTTCCGATAGACTTCCCGCGCCGTCTTCGAGATGGGGCAGTCAGTGACCTTCGCCCGCACCCGGGTCTGGATGTGACGCTCGACCACGGGCTTGTCGGACCCACCGCCGGGCTCACCCCAGACGATTTCAAGCTCGTCACCCACATTGGCCACGCTCTCGTCCAGCATGCAGAGCGAAATCCAGCGCCGATAATTGGAGGTGTAGACCGGATAGCAGGAAATCCCGACCTGCCTGTCACCCTTGACCACCATATCGTAGGGATAGGTTGCATAGTGGGACGCCGGCATGTCCATGAACTTGAAGCGATCGCCGTCATTGAACAGGGATGCAAAGATGCGGATCACGTCTTCGGGCTCCCACACCAGCGTCATCTTCTTGCGGTGGGGCTGGTCCTTCATCTTCTCAAGCGCCTCGCGGCCGATGAAGTCATGGTCGAATTTCAGGATGTGCCCGTAACCGAGATCCCAGGGCGTCAGGTAATAATCCTCAACATTATCGCTTACCATGCTGCCACCGAGCGAGCCATTGGCCTCGAACCCGTCGGCAGGCAGCCATTCCCTGAACGCCTTCATCTTGTCGCCGGTAAAGATGGCCGGAAGCGGAGACGGGATCCACCCGGATTCGTGGGCAACCGTTGAATAGGTCTTGGACCCGGCCTCGAGAAGGCCAAGGTCCCGGCCCGCCTCGAGGATTGCACCCCGGATGTCCTCGCGCTCCTCATAGGGGCCGAAAAGCTCGAGGCCCGCCGCACCCGCCATGCCGTGGCGAAGCGCCCGGACCTTGCGCCCGGCGATGGTGATTTCGCCCATACCGAAGAACTTGAAACCTTCGATGGGGCCGCCGTTCACCTTCTCAAGGATTTCCCAGGCGTTCGGGCCCTGAACTTCGAAACGGTAACCCTTGCGGACGCCGGTGTTGTCGAGGGCACGGTCATCCTTGTCCACCTTCACATCATAGCCGCCCGTCTCGGCATGGAACTGGACCCAGTTCCCCGCCACGGGACGGTTGACAATATTGACCTTGTCTTCTTCAAGGCCAAACAGGATTGCGTCGCCAATGACGTAACCGTCGTAGTTGCAAACCACCAATTGCTTGGCCTTGTTGCGACCGAAAGTCTCGAAGGAGTTGATCCCGAGGTCCTTGAGCAGCCGCTTGACATCCGGGCCTTCAATATAGTGATCCGTCATGTGATAGGACTGATCGAAAAGGACCGCCGTCTTGTTCCAGGCCTCCTGCTCATCCCGCCAGTTACTGAATTCGCTCTTGATCGGGAATTCATAGGGCCCGATCTGCGCATTCCGCAGCATATCGACCGGATTCCCGACTTCCTTGATCTTGTCTTCAAGCGACCGGCTAGACATCAGGACAGACCTCCTTATCAATTCTTCGCGTATTCGAACATTGCGCCCGCCTGAGGGGCAAAGCCGACAATTTGCTCGGATGAGACTCCCATAGTTGTATTATCAACTTTTATTCAAAGCAAACGGTTTTTAGTATCCCCGACAAGAGGACAACCTTTTCATTGTATTTCAGAAGCTTGAGCTAGCGCCCCCAATCCAGATGCCGAGGTATGTCGCTAGGTTCAATGTGCCGGAACATCAACTCTTCTGGTTAAAATAGGCCCAAACAGACACGACTCGGGAAATTGTCTTTTTATCATGTCCCCGCCCCACCGGCCCCCAGAGCGGCTCTGGACGCGAGGCGGCCCCCTGTATCCGTCACCCTCGCAGGCAGCAGAATACTGAGGAGTGTGGCTGCCAACATTGACCCGGCAATTACCGTCACCATGGATAGGTCTCCAGCGGTCATTGCTAGGGCAACGAGCGAGGGACCAATGGCCGAGCCAAGAATCTGGAACGAAGGCAAGACCGCCAAAAACCGTCCGGAGCGGTCGACAAACGCCACTATGGCCATTTGAAGAGCAATGACGAAGCAGTATGCGCCCTTGAATATGAAGATGGCGACAGCGAAAAGGAGCGGGCTGACGCCGGGCTGGAGGCATGCAGTCGCGCCCAGGAGAATTGTTATACTGGCCACGAGCTGTAATCGAAGCGTACCTTTCCGCCCAGTTACCGACGCCACTAGTGATGCAAGCACTGCAGACACCCCGGCCAGGCCAGCCGCAAACCCTACAAACTCGAGGTCAATCCCTGATTCCTTTGCAATTGGCTGAGAATAAGCCCAGACGGCGGCAACAGCAGTGAGGAGAAACAGACTTGATAAGAGACCGAAGATCGACAACAGCGCGCCCCTGCGGTTATTCGCACCTTCAAAGTTCTGACGATCATCCCGTCGAGCGCTCTCTTCTTGGGTCGCAGAAACATCGAGGCCCCACGATCGTATGGCGGAACCAAAGACGAAGGCGATTACGGCAACCCCGATCAGAAACCAGTATGCTGCCTGAAATCCAAAGGAAGCGATAGGAGTGGGCAACGCAAACAAGGCGATAGTCGACACAAACGACCGGCCAGCAATGCCCACCCCAAAGACGAAGGCGGGGCTCTGGTGACGACCGAGGATCACAGTTGCCACGGACACGACCGTTCCTGCGCCTGCTCCACAAAACATCCGGACGAGAAGCAACGCATCGAAAGACGGCGAACCAAGGGTAATCAGATTCCCAAGGATAAAGCAGATCAGCCCGCCGACAATCGGGATCAGGGGCGAGACGCGCGTTATCCAGAAGCCAGCCACGAAAGCAGCCAGCGCGCTGCCATATAGATCGCTGGAAGCAAACCAGCCGATCTGTCGGTGCGTTAATTCGTAGGCGTCGCTGACCGCGCCAATCACCAGCGGCTGGATCAGAAATAACATGGGCCCAAAAACGAAAAGGATCAGTGCACCGCGATAATAGGGATCCCGGATCCCACCTAGAACTTCCCGGCCCCACTTGCGCATGATTACTCCAACTCCTCGTGGCAATGAAGGGGCAGCAGTCCACTCCCCTCAGATTGTATTTACAAGATAGAAACAACCACAATGCGTCCGGAAACTCAATCCCCCGCCCCTTTCCCAAAGATAGACAGAGATAGATCCCGTCGGTGAAGCTCGCTTTCTTGTAAAGACATTCCCGGTAGCGTATTGTGAGGGTTTGATGTTTCGAGCAGTGGGGTGCAATCCCATGGACGTTAAGGCACGTATGGACAAGGCGGCAATCTCCCGCCTGCAGCTGACCGTGATTATCCTTTGCTTCAGCCTAAACGTTCACGACGGCTTTGATGTGGTAGCCATATCCTATGCCGCACCCTCCATTTCCACAGACTGGTCTATCAGCCCGGCAACGCTCGGGGCTGTATTCAGTGCCGGCCTGATCGGCATGACGCTCGGCGCCATGTTCCTCGCGCCCCTGACCGACGTCATTGGTCGACGAAGAATGATCCTGGCCGCGATGGTGGTCGTCGCCGTGACAATGGCCCTTTCAAGTCTGGCAAATGCAGTCTGGCAACTCATGCTTTTACGTTGTCTGACGGGTCTTGGTATCGGTAGCATGCTGGCGAGTCTGACGGCTTTGGTTGCCGAATATACCCCGCGAAGACGACGGAACTTCGCCATCGGGTTCCTGCAAACAGGTTACCCGGTAGGCGCCACCATCGGCGGCTTTATCGCTGCCTGGGTCTTGCCGGAATACGGGTGGCGAGGGCTCTTCCTGCTGGGCGGAATACTAACGGCTGCAATGATTCTGCTGGTTCTGATCTGGCTTCCGGAATCTGTGGATTTCCTCATAAAGCGCCGTCCGCCTAACGCGCTTGAGAGGTTGAATGTCATTCTTGAAAAGATGAACCTGGAGCGACTTGACCGGCTGCCGGAGCCCGGAACCGAGGCGCTCGCCCCTGCACGCCTTTCTTCCCTGATGCAACAGGCTCACCGAGGCCGCACGTTCTGTCTCTGGTCAGCATTTTTCCTGACCTTTTTCACCCTCTATTTCCTCCTCAGCTGGATCCCCAAGATTTTTGTGGATGCGGGCTTTCGTATGGAAGACGGCATTTCTGCGGGAATTACTTTTAACGCCGGGGCGATCTTGGGCGTCCTCGCGCTCGGTTACGTTGCGGATAAAAAGGGACTGCGCGAACTGATTGCGTTGTTCTGTGTTCTTGGCGGCGCTTTCATGGTGGTATTCGGCCTGATTTCCGAGGGGCTCTACCTCCTCCTGATCCTGACCTTCTTCATCGGCGCCTTTGTGGACGGCGGATTTGCCGGCCTTTATTCCGTTGCGGCCCGCATTTATCCAGCGGAAATTCGCACGACGGGAATTGGCTGGGCAATCGGGGCGGGGCGGCTGGGCGGCATTGCGGGGCCCTACGTTGGCGGTTTGTTGGCTGCGGCAGGCTGGTCAACAGGCGCAACCTTCTTCTTCTTCGCGGTGCCGATGGCGTTTGCAGCATATGCCGTCATGGCCATTCAGTCTCGGGAACTGCAAGTGGCTCGCGCCTGAGGCTGCCAATGGTATGAGACGGTGGGCCCGTCAGAGCCTCGGAACCTGTCGCGCAGTTATACGCCTGAACCGCCAGTAAAGGACAGGCGCGACGAGCCCCCCGCCGATGATCATCCCCGCCATCAACCCCCATACACCAAGGTTCAGGACACGCGCAAGCAGCACTCCTGCCGGGATCGCGATCAGGATATTTGCCGCGATGACAGCGCCAAGGACATAGCGAACGCTGCTTGCCGCCCGTACCAGATTACCGGCCATCAGAAAAAGCCCGTTACTGAGGATCAGGAGTGCGGCCAGCCTGAAAATACGGGCGGCACTGTCCACATCAACGGCGTCACGCAAGAACAAGCTGACGATCAGGTCAGGAAATATAAGCGTGAACAGGGAAATTGGCAGGAGAACCGTTAGCCCGACAGCGACCGCGAGTGCGCCCGCCCGCCTGGCGCCAGCAGGATCATTTGCACCCACACATCGTCCCACCATAACCGCGCCGGCCGCCCCAGCACCAACCGCCGCCATTCCCGAAAGGGACGCATAGTTCAGGGAAATTTGCAGTACGGCGAGAGCTGCAGGCCCGAAAGAAGCTGCGATGAAGATCATCACCATGGCCACACCATGCTCGGCCCCATAGGATATTGCAGTCAATCGCGCGGGCCGTGCCACGCGTCCCAGAAGAGGGGCGAGCCCCCTGAACCCACCGTGAAAACCGTACCGGGTCAAATCTACATGACGCAGGAGATAGACCCAAACAACAGCAGCCATTGCCGCCCGGGCAATGACCGTGGCATACGCCACTCCTGAGCTCGCATCTCCCGAAATTTCGAGAGACAAGGGCGCAAGAACAGCGTTCAACAGAAGATTGAGCGCGGTGCCGATCATCAAGGCCACGAGCCCTACATGTCCCTGGGACAACGTTTCAAGGCAAAAGGTCCCGACAAGGAAGATAAGCAAAAACGGAACTGACAGACCGAACACTGCCGCCGTACGACTGGCTACTGACGCAATATCAGGCGCGTAATCGAGAAAATAGAATACCGACGGCAGACTGACCGCCATAAGGCCTACCGCCGGCACAACTAGTAGAAGTGACAAGAGACCAAGACGGGCAATCTTGCCGAGGGACTCGTCCTCTCCGGCACCAACGGCCTGCGCCCCCATCAACAGGACCGGCTGAAGTCCCCCGATGACCAGGAACTGGAGGAAGAGCATCGGCGCAAAACCGAGCCCATATGCGCCTGCTTCGACCCCAGCGAGCCGCCCGACAAAGAACAGGTCAGCGGTCAGAAAAAAGGGCATCAGCAGCCGTGTCGCCATCATCGGCAAACCAAGCCTGTAGGCCTGCCCGAGTTCTGGACCGAGGGTTTTTGATTGCGCCGAATTCAAGGCCGGTTCTCCAGCAGTCTCTCACAAAGAAAAGGCGCCGCAGTGATTGCAGCGCCTTCCCCCACTATCAGGCTTTCGTCAATTACGAAGACGAATACGCAGCCCGTAGGTCAGCGGCGCGGCATAGGATACGAATGCCGCATTACTCCCGCCATAGGTCCCCCGGCTGATGACAGCCTCATCTTCAAGGTTCTCCACATAGCCTTCGATCTTGAAGCGGGCGTCAGGCGATGTGTAGACGAGCCGGAGATCGGTTTTCGTATAGCTGTCCTGCTTCAACAGCGGCGTGTTGAACTGGGTGTTATAGAAGCTGCTGGTGTACGTAAAGGCAACCAGCGGCGTCAGCATCCCACCGTTATCAAGCGGGAAGTCATACCCCGACAGCAACGTCGCGCGGAACTCGGGCGAGCGCTCGGTGGTATTGCCTGCAAGGTCGATAACCGGGCTGCCACCGGCATCGATGACGTTGGGATCACCCAGACCATCCCCGGCAAAACCGGCCGCGAAGTACTCCTTATATTCGGAATGGACATAGGCCATCGTTCCCTGGGCAAACCAGTTTTCCGTGACCTGGGCCTGAAGCTCAAGCTCGGCACCATAGATCTCGGACTTACCGGCGTTATCAAAGCCGGACTGACCGGTGCCGCCAACGGAAATCACGGTAGCAACCTGCTGGTTCTTGAGCTTGCTGTAATAGGCCGCAAGGTTTAGACGCATGCGGCCATCCAGAAGCGAGTTCTTGCTCCCGACCTCGTAGGTCCGGATGGTTTCGCTGTCGAAGGTATTGGCATCTGTCGTGCCCGCGTCGACAAACCGGTTGAAACCACCTGAGCGGAACCCTGTTGCCACCGAGGCATAAAGAAGCGAGTCGTCATCGACCTGGTACTCGGCACCAAGGCGCCACGTGAATTTGTCGAACGTCTCACTGGAGTCGATGTCCGGGTTGAAACCGAGGAAGCCAAGCCAGCCGAACTCCCGAAGTTTGAAGTCCTTCTTGTCTTCGGTGTACCGGCCCCCGGCGGTGATGCTGAAGTCTTCGGTGAGGTTGTAGGTGGCCTGACCAAAGACGGCCCATGACTCCGTATCCACATCCGTTTGACGGTTGAAGACGAAGGTCGTCAGGTCACCGTCCCGGTTGGGGAAAGGCCCCTGAATGCCATTTTCATCGTCGATACTGAAGATCTCGAACGTCTTGTCGTTCAGGTAGAACGCACCGACCACCCACTGAAGGGGACCATCATCGTTGGACGACAGCTGAATTTCCTGTGTGAATGTTTCCGCGTCCTGGCTGAGCAGGCTCGAACGGTTCAGGATGTCGGACAATGAGGTAAAGTCGTTATCGTTGGTGGGCAGCGAACTGAAGTCCGAGTAGGCAGTAATGGACTTCAACTCCATACCGTCGAGATCGACGGTAATCTCCAGATCGGCGTCAATGGACTTGGTCCGTTCCGTATTCTTGAAGTTGGTGTCAACCACATAGGGGTCAAGGTTCACCGGCACCCCGATGTCACCCACATTTACACCATTTACAAAATCCGCAATACCATCTCTGACCCGGGGGTTGATGAATACGGGCTCGCCAAAGACGCTGCGCTGGCCCTGGGATACATCAAACATCTGGCCAAGCACCTTGTAGGTGAACGCGCCGCCGCCAGCCCGGTCGCGGTCCATGCCTGAAATACGGGCAATCACCTCCACATTCTCGGACGGCAGGATTCTGGCCGAAAGGCGGCCGTAGAAGATATCCTCATCGTTCAGATCCGGCCCCGTCCCGATATTGTTCACATAGCCGTCCCGGGACTTGCCTGACCCGGCAAGGCGAAGCTGAAACTTTTCGGTGATCGGAATGTTCACATAACCCTGCGCTTCAAGGGTGGAATAATTTCCGAAGGTACCGTCAACCCCGTACTCGAACTCATCAGTGGGCTTGCGGCTTACAACATTGATCGCCCCGGCCGTGGCATTCCGTCCGAACAGGGTGCCTTGTGGGCCGCGCAGCACTTCGATACGCTCCACATCCACCATGGTGGCCAGGGCCTGACCGGTGCGGCTCTTGTAAACCCCGTTGATAAAGAAGGCGACGGACGGGTCACCGATGTTTTCGTTCACGGGCGTATTGACGCCGCGGATGGTCGGCCACTGCGACGAGCCACCTTCCCCCCAAAGGAGTCCGGGGGTGAAGAACTCCACGTCCCCAACATCTGTAAGATTCAGCATCTCCAGCTGCTCGCCCGTGGCGGCGGTCACCGCAAGAGGCACGGACTGGAGGCCTTGCTCCCGCTTCTGCGCTGTCACAACGATCTCGTCCATGAAGGACTTGGATTGCGCCTGTGCCGGCGTCATAAACGAAATGCTGACCAGCGCTGTCCCGAGAAGGACCGATGCCTTGGTGCCTTTCGCTCTAACTGATGGATGAGTCTTTGTCGCCATGGTGTTTCCCCTCCTTTTTGGTGTCGCACCCGTTCAATAGGCCTTTCTGTCGTCAGGTTTTCCTCGCCTAACAAACCCAAGAATGAAGTTGTATTGTCATTTTGTAAAGACCGAATATCAAAATTTTGCCCCGTGTTGCAGTTGCGCAACATATTTTGACCCATACTCAAGGGGTTATGCATTATCACATCCTGAACTCGCCAGCACGCGACAAGTTCTACTGAGGGCAGCTTGTAATGATATATTGATTCGGAAGAGGGCTTGCCTAACGGGCTTCGACTTCGGCGATCAATTGTGCATGTCTGTCCCGGGTCACGG
This sequence comes from Alphaproteobacteria bacterium, assembly GCA_003695065.1. Classification (GTDB taxonomy): domain Bacteria; phylum Pseudomonadota; class Alphaproteobacteria; order Sphingomonadales; family Govanellaceae; genus J090. Next base: position 14,242 of record RFJA01000288.1, on the reverse strand, counting down.
GATACCAGCGCATTAATAGGGCGGCCAAACAGAACCCAATTGCCGGGACGAGCGTGCCCACCACGAACATGCCGTCAATTACCCCGGCGGAAGGATTTTCGTTTGCAACGAAGCCGATCAGCGACAAGGTCAGGCCGAGGACGCCCGTTGCCACCCCCGCCGAGAATTTGTTCGCAAAGGAAATGGCGCCAAAGATAACACCTTCGTGCCGCCGCCCCCGCACCCATTCACCCCAGTCGACTGTGTCCGCGGTCATGGCATAGAAAATCATGATGAAGCCGGTAGCGCCAGCATTCTTCACGGCATAAAGCGCGCTCAACGCCTCAACGCTTGTGGGACGCAGCAAAAAGACCAGCACCAGGCCAAAAGTCGCCAGCAATATCCCCGATACCCAGACCAGCGTCTTGCTATGTACCTTTGCCAGCCAGAGCCAGAGCGGAATTGACGCAAGCGAAGTTAGGGCCTGAACGGTGAAGATCGTTCGGGTGTGTCCGGCGTCGCCCAGCCAGTACTTAGCAAAATAGGCCGTCATGGCCAATTCAAGTCCGTAGAAGCCGCCGAACAGACACACCCCGAAGAATAACAGAAGGAACGCCCTGTTGCCGGCAAGGTCCGCAAATACGCGGAACAGCGCCTTCAGATTTGACCGTCTGTCCGCTGCTAACTGACCCGCCGGCGTTTCCCCGTCCTCCGGTGCCTCCCGGGTCTGGGCAAAGCATATTAGGGTTGTAATGGCCCCGAACAAACCAATGACCAGAGCTGCCAGCGGAAAGCCACGGGCCTCTGACCCCGCACCAAAGAAAAGAACGAGGCTGTAAAAACCGAAGGATACCACCAGGTTCCCCGCAAAAACGAAGGCGGTTTTGACCGCGGTCAAACTCGTTCTCACGTCGTAGGAGGTTGTCATTCGCGCAATCATCGCGGTGTAGGGCATGTAAACCACAGTATACCCCGTCCTGAACAGCAGACAGGTAATGAGCGCGAACCAGAATATGCCGGCCTCGCTGCCCCAGTAGGGGGTAAATACCAGAAATACAGATAGGGCGAAGGGCACCGCACCGAATAGCAGGTAGGGACGGTATTTTCCCCACCTGGTCCGGGTTTTGTCGGCGAAGGTGCCGATGAGCGGGTCACTGATGGCGTCCCACACCATGCCGAGCATGAAAATGAGCCCGGCGCGCGCCGGGTCAATGCCCGCCACATCCGTATAAAAGTACATGAGGTATTGGGTCGCTGCGACCCAACCCAGCATGGGCCCGAAAATACCTATCCCGTATCCAAGCTTCGTGGATACAGGCATGCTGGAAGGGGCGGGACCCGTCACCGCATAATCCCGCCGCCATCGACAACCAGCGTCTGCCCCGTCATGAAAGAGCTCTGGTCGCTCGCCAGAAAAGCTACGGCCCCCACCAGATCCTCGGGCTGCTGGTCACGCTTGAGCGCGCGGGCGCCCGCAATCGCGCCCTTTCGATCCTCGATCCCGTCCTTGGCAAGCACGTTCTCGCTCATTGTCAGGCCGGGGGCGATGGCGTTGACGCGGATATTCAGGTCGCCAAGCTCCACCGCCATGGACTTGGTCATCGCAACCACGGCCCCCTTGGACGCGTCATAATGCAGCATCATGGGAAACCCCTTAAAAACCCGGTTGGTGGCGATGTTGACAATCGACCCGCCCCCACGTGCCTTCATACTATCAAGCACAGCGCAGCTGGCCTGCCAAACGCCGCGAACGTTGACCTCCATAACCCGGTCCCAGACCTCAACCTGGATTTCCTGCATGGGTGCCAATGGCAGCTTGCCAAATAACGCCGCGTTGTTTACCAGAATGTCGATCCCGCCAAACGCCCCGATCGTCGCTTCGACCATTTTGGTAAGCGAGTCCGCGCTGGTCACATCTGTAACCAACGAAATAGCACTGCCGCCCGCACCTTTTATCTCGTCGGCAACAGCCGCCCCGTCAAGCACGTCAGACACCACAACCATCGCACCCATGGCGGCTAGCCCGCGGGCAAGCTCCGCGCCGATCCCCTGGGCCGCCCCGGTGACCACAGCCACCTTGCCGTCAAGTGTCCCCATATTGCTGTTACCCCCCATATCCTATTCCTTTGATTTGCCCATGGTCGGGACCGCGAAGTCCCGGAAGGGGATGACGGTGGTCTTGGCCTCGCTATAGAAATCAAGACTCCAGCGCCCGCCTTCCCGATCAATACCAGAGTGTCCATAACCCCCGAACGGCGCGTTGCGTTCGCGGACCATGGGACTGTTGACCAGCACGTAACCGGTCCGCAAGGCGTCCGCGACCCTCATTGCCCGCTGCAGGTTGTCCGACCACACATAGCCCGCAAGGCCAAAGCGCGTGTCGTTGGCAATCTGAACTGCTTCTTCTTCTGTCTCGAAAGTAAGAAAGGTGGCGAAAGGCCCGAAGATTTCCTCCTGGCATACGGCGTTACGATTACTTATGGCGACCGAAACGGTAGGGGAAATATAGAACCCCTCGCCCAATGTCGGAACGCGCGCGCCGTCGAGAATGATTTCCCCTCCCTCGTCGCGGACCTTGTCCTTGAACGACAGGACACGATCCATATGCGCCTTCGACGACTGAGGTCCCAGTTCCGTTGCCGGATCGAACGGATCGCCGATTGCGATCGCCTTGGCCCGATCGGCAAAATCAGCGATGAACTTATCGGCAATGCTGTTCTGCACAAGAATGCGCGACCCGGCGAGGCAGGCTGCACCGTTATTGGCGTAGATGGCCATGATCGCCCCATCAAGCGCGCGGTCATAGTCTGCGTCATCGAAAATGATGTTGGCCGACTTGCCACCCAGTTCCATGGTGATCTTGGCAAACCGCTCCGCCGCCATGCGGGAGATAATGCGCCCGGCCCCTTCCCCGCCTGTAAAGGAAATCAGGTCCACATCCGCATGCCCGGCAAGGGCCGCACCGGTCACTGCACCGCGCCCGTTGACAAGCTGGAGAACCCCCTCGGGCAGGCCCGCCTCGTGGAGCAGCTCGACCAAACGGATGGTGCCAAGCGGGCTCTGTTCCGACGGCTTGATCACCGCGCTGTTTCCCATGGACAGGGCCGCCCCAAGCTTCAGTGCCGCCCCCATCAGCGGAATATTCCAGGGCGTAAAGAGAGCGGCCACGCCGACCGGGTTCCGGGTCACGGTGGTCTGGACATGGGGAATTTGACGATAGAGATCGTCGCCCATATTCAAAAGAAAGCCTGCGAAATAATCAAACCAGCCCGCCGCCGCCTGGGCCTGGCCATGCGTTGCACCCGCAAACGTCAGGCCCGTTGTCATGGTGTCCAGTACGGCCAATTCCTCTGCATTTTCACGCACCAGGTTCGCCGCCCGGGAGAGCACGGCCTGCCGCTCAAGAAGCGGGGCACGTGACCAGCTCCCCCGCAAAAATGCGTCACGGGCACGACCTACCGCGTGATTGACCTGCGCCTCATCGGCTTCGACAATTTCAAGAAGTTGCGTGCCGTCAGCGGGGTTTATAACAGACACCCGCTCGTCCGATAAAGCCGCTTCCCTCTTGCCGTTGATGATCGCGGGAGCGACTTCAGAAATCCTTGGCCGATATTTTTCGTAGAGACCACTTGGAGCCATTGGAATCAATCCGTTCTTTCCATACTGGATTCAGGCTGAGTAGAAATGAGCAACACGAACTTGTCAATACATCTTTATTGGGTGTAGATTTGGTCAACTGTAACAGAAACGGACGCTAGGGATGGATAGCCAGTGGGATTTAGTGATCGTCGGTGCCGGAACAGCGGGCTGTATCCTGGCGCTCAGGCTCAGCGAGAACCCGGCTGTCAGCGTGTGCCTGATCGAGGCCGGGGGTCCGCGACTAGCCCCCTGGCTTCATGTTCCCGTGGGCTACTTCAAGACCGTCGGCAATCCTCGCACCGACTGGATGTACGCCACGGAGCCAGAGGGAGAGCTTGATTATCGTTCCATCTTATGGCCCCGCGGCAAGGTTATGGGCGGATCGGGGTCCATCAACGGGCTTGTCTATGTCAGGGGGCAGGCCAGTGATTATGACGCCTGGTAAGAGGCGGGTTGTCCGGGATGGGGCTGGGCAGACATGCTGGAGATGTTCAAACGTTCCGAGGATCAGGAACGCGGTGCCGACCCTTGGCACGGAACTGGCGGACCCCTTGCCGTATCTGACGACCGGACAGATTTTGCAATCTCCCCAAAGTTCATTGAAGCTGCGCAGAATTATGGCCTTCCTTTTCTGGAAGACTGCAATCGCGGTGACCCCGAGGGCCTTGGCTATTATCAGGTCATGATTAAGAATGGCATGCGCAGCAGTACCGCGACCGGACTTCGTCGGCTTGCGAAGGGCCGGAAAAATCTCACCATCGTGCCAAAGGCCCACTGCGAAAAGATCATCATCGAGGACGGACGGGCCCGTGGTGTCCAGTACCGAAAGAAAAACGGGGGCAGCCTGCTGGCGAATGCACTCAAGGAAGTCATCATTTCGGCGGGCGCAATCGGCTCCCCCCAGCGACTGATGCTGTCAGGCATTGGGCCGGGGGATCATCTCCGGGGGCTCGACATTCCTGTTATTGCGCACAACCCCGAGGTGGGTGCCAATCTCAAGGACCATCTCAAGATTCACAATTCTTACGAAGTCACCATCCCGACCCTCAACGATCGCCTTAACAGCTGGTTTGGCAAGATCGGAATCGCACTTGAGTATGCGTTCACGCGCCGCGGCCCCATGACCATGGCCGCCGCCCCGGTTTTTTGTTTCGCGCGCTCCAAGCCGGGTCTCGAGGCCCCCGATATCCAGTTCCATGTGCTGCCCTGGAGTTCGTCCGAGCCCTCCAAAGGGATCATGCACCCGTTCTCGGGCTTCACCGCGTCCATTTGCCCCGTCAAGCCTGAAAGCCGGGGCCGCATCACGCTGCGTTCGCCCGACGCAAAAGACGCACCGTTGATCGCAGCCAATTACCTCGCCTCGGAAAAGGATCGGCAAACTGCCATTGACGGGCTCAAGCTCTCCCGCGCGATTGCCGCCCGCTCACCGCTCAGGGACCTGATCGTCCGGGAATTTGCGCCCGGCCCTGATTGCCAGACGGAAGAGGACCTTCTCGCTTACGTTCGCGCGAACGCAAGCACCATTTTTCACCCTGTTGGAACCTGCCGCATGGGCAGTGACCAGAACGCCGTGGTGGACCCGAGGCTGCGCGTTCGCGGCGTTGAAGGCCTGCGGGTGGCCGACGCGTCGATCATGCCGGACATCACGTCAGGGAATACCAATGCGCCGACCGCCGCCATCGCGGAGAAGGCAAGCGACCTGATCCGCGCAGACTGGCGGACCTGACGGTAATTACAGATATTTGAGCCCCTTCTCCTTGAGACGCTCGCGCATGTCGTAAACGTCGAGCCCCAGCTCGCCAGCTTCAAACCGGCTGCGCTTCTGGGCTTCGTTAGCCTCGCGATCGGCCGACTTTTGCGCCACGGTCTCGGCTTCAGATGCGCGTACTACGCAGACACCGTCATCATCAGCCACGATCACATCGCCCGGCTCGATATGCGCGCCCGCACAAACGATGGGGACATTGACGCTCCCGAGTGTCTCCTTCACCGTTCCCTGGGCATGGATATACTTGGACCAGACCGGAAACCCCATGGCCTTCAGGTCCGCAATATCCCGCACGCCGCCCTCGATCACGAGGCCGCGCACCCCGCGTGACATGAGAGAGGTGGCCAGAAGATCCCCGAAATAGCCTGCGTGGCTATCCGAAGTCGGGGCAACAACAAGGATATCGCCTTCCCGGCATTGCTCGATCGCCACGTGAATCATCCAGTTGTCGGCAGGCGGGATCGAGACCGTGACGGCGTTCCCGGCAATCCGCGCGCCGTCATAGATCGGACGCATGAAGGGAGCGAGCAAGCCCTTGCGGCCCTGGGCCTCGTGAACAGTTGCAACGCCGAAACCACCGAGCCGGTCAACAAGACCGAGGTCCACCCGGTCAATATTCTGAACAACTATCCCCATGGTCAAAGGCCCCTTTTCCTCAATTGAGCGTCGAGGCGCGGGTAGACCCGCCGCGCGTTCCCCTCGAAAACCTTTTGGCGATCCGCGTCTGAAAGATCGAGATTATCGACATAGCGCTTCGTATCGTCGAAATAATGACCCGTCTCGGGATCGATCCCGCGCACGGCCCCGACCATTTCGGACGCAAACAGGATATTGTCGATGTCGATTACCTCGAAAAGGAGATCGATCCCGGGCTGATGATAGACGCAGGTGTCGAAGAAAACGTTCTTCATCACATGTTCGCCAAGGGGCGGCTGGCCGAGCATATCGGCAAGCCCCCTGTATCGCCCCCAGTGATATGGCACTGCCCCGCCGCCATGGGGAATGATGAATTTAAGATCAGGGAAGTCCGCGAACAGGTTACCGGTCAGGAAATTCATGAAGGCATTGGTGTCTGCCGCGATGTAATAGGAGCCGGTGGCATGGAACGTCGGATTGCACGAGCCCGACACATGGATCATCGCCGGGACTTCAAGCTCGCACATCTTTTCGTAAAGAGGATACCAATAGCGATCGGTCAGCGGCGGCGCCGTCCATTTGCCGCCGCTTGGATCCGGATTAAGGTTGCAGCCAACGAAATCAAGCTCGTTGACGCAGCGTTCAAGTTCCGCGATCGAAGCGTCAAGGGGGGCATCCGGGCGCTGCGGAAGCTGGCAGACACCGATGAAATGGTCCGGGAACAGGTCTATTACCCGCCGGATCATGTCATTGCAGGCCCGCGCCCAGTCCACTGACGTTTCCCGGTCCCCCACATGAGGTTCCATCCGCGAGGCGCGCGGCGAGAAGATAGTCATGTCCGCGCCGCGTTCGCGCAGGAGCCTGAGCTGATTGTTTTCAATAATCTCCCGCAGCTCGTCATCATCGATTTCAGGCAATGCCGGACGCGGTAATGACGCGTCCTTAAGCCGCGCCATCTGGGCCTCCCGAAAGGCCAGATGCGCCTTGGGCACAATAGTCTGATGACCGTGAATATCAATGACAAGCATTATTGCGTCCTTGCGTGATTGCATTCTATGCTTTTATCCTGAAGCAGTTGACAATACAAGCTTCAACAGTGATGCAGCAAGGGTCGAAATACATGTCTACCTCCCCGGAAATCGAGGGTATTCCCTGCATGCTGATGCGTGGCGGAACCTCGAAAGGACCATATTTCCTGAAATCTGACCTGCCGGAGGACACTTCGGCCCGGGACGCTCTTCTCTGCACTGTGCTCGGCTCCCCGGATAGCCGCCAGATCGACGGGGTGGGCGGCGGACATCCGCTCACCAGCAAGGTCGCGGTCGTTTCACCCTCGGACCACGAAGACTGTGACGTGGATTACCTCTTTCTTCAGGTGACCCCGGACACAGGGGCGGTGTCCGATGCGCAGAATTGCGGGAATATTCTGGCCGGTGTCGGACCCTTTGCGATCGAGCGCGGCCTCGTCAAGGCAACAGCCCCTGAGACCACCGTTCGGGTGTACATGGTGAATTCGGACGCCCGCGCGGATCTGGTCGTGCAGACGCCCGACGGCAGGGTCAATTATGAAGGCTACACCCGCATTGATGGTGTTCCGGGCCGTCATGCACCCATCATCCAGAATTACTTTGGCACGGCAGGCGCACAATGCGGGGCGCTGCTGCCAACCGGCAATCCGACGGATGTTATCGAAGGCGTTCCCTGCACACTTGTGGACAACGGCATGCCCAGTGTACTGATACGCGCGGAAAGTCTTGGCGTCACGGGATATGAGACGCCCGCCGAACTCGAGGAAAATACCACGCTCAGGGACAAGGTAGAGGCGATCCGTCTCAAGGCCGGGCCAATGATGGGGCTCGGCAACGTTGGGCCCAAGACCGTGCCCAAGATGTGCCTGATTTCCCCGCCGAGGCATGGCGGCCTGATCAATACCCGGACCTTCATTCCCCATCGCGTTCACGAAACGCTTGGCGTTTTGGCCGCAGCGTCGGACGCAGCAGCCTGTATGATTGAAGGAAGCGTCGGTCATGATATTGCACATCTTGAGCCTTCGAACCCTTGCCGGGTGGATGTGGAGCACCCCTCGGGCGCACTGACTGTGGAGCTCGAGTGGGAGAACGGAACAGTGATACGAACAGCGCTCATCCGCACGGCCAGAAAGCTGATGGACGGCGTCGTCTTTCCGCACAAGGGGGCTGGTCAATGAGGATCGCGATCATCGGATTTGGCGAAGCCGGGCACATGTTCGGGTCCGCACTGGCGGCCGCGCACCACGTTCGCGCTTACGACATCAGCACGGTGCCGGAGATCGCGCAAAGGGCTGAGGAGGCGGGCGTGATCCTTGAAGACAGCTCGGACCGGGCCATCGGCGACGCCGAATTGATTCTCTCCCTGGTAACTGCCGACCAGTCCGAGCAGGCGGCCCGGATAGCGGCCCGCATTATCAAGCCGGGCCAGCGTTACCTGGAGATGAACTCCGTATCACCTGACACCAAACGCAAGAACGCAAGCCTGATATCGGAGTCGGGAGCGGACCTGCTGGATGTGGCGATCATGTCACCGGTCTATCCCGCAGGCGCCGCCGTGCCTCTGCTGGTGGCGGGGCCGGACGCGGACATGGTTGCAGATTGTCTCTCCGGGATAGGGCTGAACGCCAGAAGCGCCGGAACCGAGGTGGGCCGGGCGGCGGCCATCAAGATGTGCCGCAGCGTGATGATCAAGGGGATCGAAGCGTTGACCGCCGAAAGCCTGCTGACCGCCCGGCATTACGGGGTCGAAAAGGAAGTTCTTTCTTCCCTGCATGAGAGCTTCCCGGAAATGGGCTGGAACGACAGGGCCGCAGATTACCTGATCTCGCGCATTGCCCAGCATGGGCGACGCCGGGCAGCCGAGATGCGCGAAGTGGCGCTGACCGTGCGCGAAAGCGGACTTCAGACCGGAATGGCCGCAGAAGTGGCGCGAACTCAGGACCACCTGCGCGACCTGATGGATGACAAGGGCCTTGAATATGACCCGGCCGCGTCATTCGACTGGCGGTCGTTTGCAGACCGCCTGAAAGGCATCCGTCAGAACTAGCCCGGTCAGCCCTGCCCTCTCCTGAGAACCTCCATGACTTCGTCAGCGGTGTAGACGTCGCCGAAGCTCTGGAAGAATGTGGTCAGTCCGGCTGAGTGATCCTCGGGAAAACGGGCCGCGTTACAGTCCGACACCATGACAGCCCGGTAATCCAGCATCATGGCATCCCGCGCCGTGGTCTCACAGCAGAAGTTGGTCACCGTGCCGCCGATGAGGAGGTTCTCGATACCCTTCTCGTCAAGCTTCTCCTTGAGATCGCCATGACCCGGGACAAATGCCGAATGACGCGATTTCCAGGCACGAATGTCACCGGGCTGGACGTCCAGCTCCTCGCAAATTTCATACCCCCACTCTCCGGGTGTGAGCGAGGACCGATGGGCCTCTGCACCTTCCGGGCTGAAGAAGTATTTATGATAGAGCTCGGCAATGCTCTTGCCGTCGGGTGTGCCCGCCTGAAGCTGGACCCAGGCCACATGCCCACCCATTTCCCTGAGCTCTGCGCCAAGCCGGTTGATCGTGGGCATGATCGCCAGGGCGGTTTCCGCCTTCACCTTGCCCTTGACGAAGGCGTTCTGCATATCGATCACCACGAGCGCCGTTTTCGTGGGGTCCAGTTCATCGAAAACGTGAAGACGTCCCCGCTTCTTGATGACGCGATCAATCACATATTGTGGCATCTCAAAAGTCATATGCGTTTTACTCCCTTCCTTGAGTGTCTTGATTCCGGGGCTTCCGCCGCTTCGCGCCGCGCAAGACGTGCGATGATCCGGCGCATGGAAATGCCCCCCTTGTCCGCCCGAAAGCTGCGCTCCTGATACTCAGGCCGGTTCTCCCGGCTCTGAATTTGCTCGATCCATTCAAGGGCCTCGCGATCTTCCTCGAAGGCCTCTGTAATCGCCTGCTCCATATAAGCGGTGATGTCCGGGTCGGCGGTATTATAGTCGCGGGCGATCGCCCAGAAATAATGGGTCTCGGTCTGCGAGAGCGGGGTGATCCCGTGAAGGATCTTGGTTCGGTATTCCCTCTGCCGCCCCGGTTCGGGATTATGGTCCGTCACCCGCGCGTGAGCAATATGCCAGCCCGGCGAGAAGAAACGCGAGTCGGTGTGACGCTTGACCCGCTTGTTGATGAGATCCATCGGCTTGTCATAAAGCGCGGGCAGGATCTGACCCTCAAGAGTCCTGTGCTGGCGAACGGTGTCACCTTCCACCTCCGTCACCATGCCCGCGTCGGACGCATATTCTGGCGTCCCGACATTTCCCGCATGAAGAAAGCTGAAGTGAGTCGTATCAAGAAGATTCTCGTGCAGGCCAATATAATTGGCGGCGATTTGCTTGTATCCGCCCGCATAGGCCCAGCCTTCTGCGCCCAGCCAGTGATGGTCAGGGATAGTGCTCTCCTCCGCCAGTTCCGGGTCTCCTGTCCAGATCCAAATGAAGGGGGGCCTCTCCACCACCGGATATTTGTGGAGGGAGAAGTTGGCGCAGGATTTACCGCCCGGGTCGGCAGGCACGCGCACGCAGGCGCCATCCGGGCCGTAGGTGAGCCCATGGTAGTTACACTCCACATTGTCGCTGTCGAGCCTGCCCTTGTGAAGCGGGAACGACCGATGGGCGCAACGGTTCTGAAGCGCGACCACCCGACCGGCCCGATCGCGGTACATCAGGATATCCTGGGACAGGACCCAGCGCCGTGTGAGTGTGCGGCTCACCTCGCTGCTCCATGCCGCAACGTACCAGGCATTGCGGACAAGCGGGGTCAAACGATCGGCAATGGCCCCGATCTCCGGGCTTGGGGCCGGGGTGGCAGAATGGGGAATTTTTTGCTGTATGGTCATCAGCTGGCCTTCGGTATTTCAAACATGTTCAGTGAGACCATTAAACTAACGCCCGCTGGCAATGTTGTAACTACAACTTTGAAACAATTCGAGCCGAGGTCCTGAGCACTTGCGATCAGGCGGAACTCTCTGCCGCGAATTCGTCCGCAGTCACCCAGGCCTTGGGCCGGTCGGAGAGGAATTGCTCGGGCACGGGCGCCCATACGACTTCACGCAACTCGCCCAGGAACTTCTCCATCTTTTCCCAGGTCTCCCCGCCATCCAGACTGCGATAAATTTCGCCCATGATGGAGTGACAGAAAAGGAGCATGGGATCGGCCGGATGCGCGCTGATGCTCCAGATCGTTGAGTTCTGATTTCCCGGCAGGTCCACCACTTCCCAATTCGCCCCGTAGTCCCGGCTGCGCAAGAGCATGGCATCATCACCGCTCGGCCGATCTCCGACGGAGAGGAACAGGACGCCGGTATTGTCGGGCCGGTGAAGCATGTGGCGGAAATAGTGATAGGGAATGTCGCCTGTGTCGACTTTCGCGAAGGTCTCCCCCTCATCCTCGCTCCTGAAAAGGCCGATCTCGGTTGTACAAAGAACAACCCGCTTCCCGTCCTGCCTCAATATGACGACGTTGTGCGTATCCTGATCGGGCAGATCCGTTCCAAGCCGGACCCAGCTTTTTCCCGCGTCGTCAGAGCGCCAAACCCCGTCAATTTCAATTGTCATCCAGACCTTGCCGGCAACCTCCGGGTCAAACTGCAGGGAGGTGACACGCGGCGTATTGATGTAGGGAACCTCGGTCTTGTTGGCGATTGGCGTCCATTCCCATGTCAATCCGCCGTCTTCTGACCGGAACAATTCGGCCGGTCGTGTGCCCGCAATGATTAGGTCGGAGTTTGCGGGGCATTGGGTCAGTTTCAGAATATGAAGCCCGTCCATGGGTGACGGCACGTAATTCCAGCGCTGTACTCGCGGATCCCAACGATAAATGCCCTGATCCGTGCCCGCCAGAAGCTCTCCCGGTCTGTCAGGATGAATGGCGAAACACCAGCAGCGGCTTTCGTTATAAATGCCACCCCAATTGGTGTGCGCCCGCTGCCAGCTCTCGCCCAGATCATGGCTGAACCAGCCGGAATGACCGATCGACGCAGCATAAACCACAGGCAGGGTGCCCTCAGGCAAACGATCAGTGTTGTACATTGCTGACCTATCCTTTCATCTCTTGAAGGACAAAACGGGTGTGGAGGTCTTCCTGACCTTCGGCAGAAACCCGAACGTCCAATGGCCCGGGGATTACTGCGGTGAATGGGCCGGCGAGATTCAGGCTGAATTCTCCACGACCGAGCGGGCCGTCATCTATTTCCATTGTCATGGGCGGGGTCTCGTCCCCATCCTGAGAAACCCGGAACATGATCGGCTTGCCGCCCGCTTCATCAAGCCGCCATCCGAACCGCATGAGCACAACCGGGGCGGTCCGTACCGCGAGCCCCTGTTCTGCCTCCAGCAACCGCTCCTCCAGCACAAGAAAGGCTGGGACCACATAGTTAGTATCCTGACCCGCCAACAGCCCCAGCCCGGGCGCAATGACCGTTTGGGCGAGCACGACCTCCTGCTCAATAGCAGTGGACAGGTTGCCGACGCGCAAAGGACAAGCCTCTCCTCCCTGGAAGACAGCTTCCGCAGACCTGATCAGGATGTCAGGTGTAATGCGTTTGCTGGCCTTGTGGATATGCGGTTGATAAATGAAAAAAGCCATTGCGTATCTTCCCGATTTTTCCTTGAATAGAGACGATAAGGGCAAACCGTAAATATGTAAATACAACTTTGCGGATCATCAGCGAACGAGTTACCGACTTCCGTTGATATGCTTCCTGAAAAATCACAAACCGGAAAACCCGAGGTGACCAGCAAATGGGCAAGAAAGAAAACGGATCGCAACCCCGTTATCAGGACATCAAGGATTATATAATCACCAAGATCCAGTCCGGTGAGGCCAAACCGGAATCGAAAATCGAGTCCGAGAATGAGCTTGCGCGAAAGTTCGATGTTTCACGATTGACTGTTCAACGGGCCGTCAGAGATTTGGTGAGCGAAGGTCTGGTTCGCAGGGTTCAGGGTGCGGGCACCTTTGTTCAGCCGAGGCCCACGCGGTTTTCGCTCCTTGAGGTTCGGGACCTGGCGGAAGAGGCGCGGGCGCGGGGAAAGGAGCCCGAAACCGAGGTGCTCATTCAACGCAAGATCATTCCGGGTGAAGGGGTGCGTACCCTTTTGGAACTGGGGCCTGATGAACCTGTGTATCACGCCTCCCTCCTCCAGAAGGCGGATAATGAGCCCGTGGCGGTCGAGGACCGCTATCTGGTATGCGATCTTTTCGAAGACTTCCTCGAACAGGACTTCACCACCAAGAGCGTGTATCAGTTTCTCACCGAACGCTCGACCCTGCAGGATGTCGAAACGGTCCTGAGAGCAATTTTACCCGATAAACAGAAAGCACTCCTCCTTGGGCTGCCCGAGGGTGAGCCCGCGCTGTTTCTGGAACGGCGAAACTTCTTCAAGGGCAAACCAATCACGGTGACGAGGTTCGTCTATGCCGGGTCCGGTTTCACCCTCGGAAGCCGTTATAAACCGAACTGATTTTTTCCCGCGCTGGAATCCGCCTGAAAGCTTCAGAGGGCGATCTGGAAAATACCCTCGATCTCCACGGGCTGACGTCCAACCAGCCCGTCAACACCCACGGAAGAACGGGCGTGACACCCGATCTCCGGGCCGAAGACTTCGTAAAACAGGTCGGAGGCGCCGTTCAACACCTTGTTCTGGCGCTCGAAATCAGGGTGAGCATTGATCATGCCCAGTATCTTCACAACACGCTGAACCCGGTCCAGGTCCCCGATATGGTGCCTGACCGTGGCAATCATCTTGATGCCAAGCGCGCGGGCCGTGTCGTACGCCTGCTCCTCGGTTATGTCCACGTCCACCTTGCCCCATCTTGCGCAACTGTCATCGTCGAGAAGTTGAGCCCCATGACCCGACACGTAGAGCATTGAACCTGCCAGAACAGCCGACGTCCGGTTTGCGCTCGGTAGTTCAAGCGGTGGCGGCAGAACGATGCCCATACTCTCCAGTTTTTCTTCGATGCGCCCCATATCAAATCTCCTCGGCGAAATGAACACTCGACCACTTGTATTTACATTTAAGATTCGGGCAGGTAAAGGTGCAGGGTGAAGAACGTCAGAAAACGGGAGCATAACCGGCATGACACGTGAAATTGCAGGTTTAACCATCGACGATCAGCTAGTCTCGTTCATCGAGGAAGAGG
>RFJA01000287.1 GCA_003695065.1 Alphaproteobacteria bacterium | reverse complement strand
TCCACCTTGAATCACAAATTCAACATTTTGAAAAGACCATCCGATTCAAAGTAGACCTAAGACGATCTAGCGCTCCGGGTTGGGCTGTTATCGTCCGAAACTGCGCTAACCCTCAGCGATTCTTCGCAAGCTCAGCCACTTCCCGGCGCAACGCCCGCAGTTCATCGAGAATCCGCTTGGTGTCGGCAGCACGCGCCTCGCTTTCAGACGCCGCTGCCAACTCAACGTCGGCCTGGTGCTGCGACTGCATGGCGTCAACGATAATGCCGATGAAAAGGTTGAGTACCGTGAAACTGGTAACCAGAATGAAAGGCACGAAGAAGGCCCATGCGAGCGGATAATGCTCCATGATCGGACGCACGATGCCCATGGACCAGGATTCGAGCGTCATGATCTGGAATAGCGAGTAGGCCGACTCGCCGATGGTGCCGAACCACTCGGGGAAACGCTCGCCGAATAGCTTGGTCGCCATGACAGCAAACACGTAATAGATCAACCCCAACAGCGCGACAATGGACCCCATGCCGGGTATCGCGCTCAAAAGGGCGGTCACCACGCGCCGCATCGATGGAACCGCCGAAATCAGCCGCAACACCCGCAGTATCCTGAGCGCCCGCATCACTGACAGATTGCCGGTGGCAGGGAGCCAGGCGATCCCGACGACGATGAAATCGAAGATGTTCCATGGATCCTCGTAGATGCGCGTGCGGTAAACCACGATCTTGGCGAGAATCTCCGCTGTGAAAATCAGCAGGAAAGTCCGATCCAGAATTTCGAGGATCCCGCCGGCGCGCACCATCACCGTGGCGCTGGTTTCAAGGCCGAGCGTCACCGCATTCAGCGCAATAAGAACGGTTATAAGCTTTTGAAAGAACGGGCTTTCAAGCCCGCTCTGCAATCGGCCGATCGCACCATACTGGCGCGGCGGAATACGGCGCAGGTCATCCTCTCCTGCGGCGGGTCGGGGCGCGGGCCGCGCAGCTTCCTTCTGCCAGTCTAACATCCGGAACCTTCCTCAGGACATTTAGCGGCAGATTTAAAGCCACCCCCAACGCTTTCAAGTAGATTCGGAGAGAATTCCTACTCTTTGCCCCACTCCTTCTGCCGCAGTTCCACCCGGCGGATTTTGCCGGAAACGGTTTTTGGCAGGCTGTCCAAAAACTCGACCTTGCGCGGATACTTGTAGGGCGCCGTGACGGTCTTGACGTGTTCCTGAAGTTCTCTGACCAGTTCGTCAGACGGTTTGTAACCGGGCGCCAACACCACGAACGCCTTGACCACCTCGCCCCGCGTCTCGTCGGGGCTCGAGACGACGGCAGATTCGGCCACTGCCGGATGCTCGATGAGCGCGCTTTCCACCTCGAACGGACCGATCCGGTACCCTGACGACAGGATTACGTCGTCGGCGCGGCTCTTGAACCAGAAGTAGCCGTCCTCGTCCTTTGTCGCCTTGTCACCGGTAAAGTACCAGTCGCCCACAAAACAGCTTGCAGTGCGCTCCGGCTCCCCCTTGTAGCCCTTGAACAGGCCCTGGGGCGGCTCCGGTTTGACGCGAACCGCAATATTTCCTTCCTCACCAACCGGAACCGGCTTGCCGTCGTCATCCACCACATCAAGATCAATGCCAGGTGCCGGCTTGCCCATGGATCCTGGTCTGGCCGGGATAAAGGGAAAGCTGCCGCACAAAAGAACCGTCTCGGTCTGGCCGTATCCGTCTCGGATGGTCAGTCCGGTGGCACGCTTCCATTTGGCGATCACTTCCGGGTTAAGCGGTTCCCCCGCCCCAACACAGTGTCTGAGATGGGGAAAGGTGTACTGCCCCAGATCCTGGAGCACGAACATCCGGTATATGGTGGGTGCTCCGCACATCACCGTAATCGGAAACTTTGCGAACATCTCCAGAGTCGCCTTAGGATCAAAGCCGGAGGTGTGATGAACGAACAGACAGGCGCCCATGAGCCAGGGCGCGAAATAGCTGCTCCACGCCGCCTTGGCCCACCCCGTATCCGAGATGTTCCAGTGAAGATCATCGGGCCCAAGGTCGAGCCAGTAGCGCCCGGTGGTCTCGTGGCCGAGCGCGTATGAGTGGCTGTGAATGGTCATCTTGGGATAACCGGTGGTGCCCGATGTGAAGTAGCACAGGGCCTCTTCATCCGCGGCCGTATCCACCGTATCGAAATCCGACGAGGCACTGGCGACCGCGTCCTCATAGCTGACCCAGCCATCCCGTTCGCCGTCCACCACCACCTTGAGCCCAAGGGTCGGGCATTCCCCGGCCACCCGGTCCACCTTCTCGGCGATGGCGGGTTCCGTGATCACCGCCGTGGCTGCCGCGGCATTGATCCGGTAGGAAATGTCCTTGGCCGAAAGCTGGGTCGTACCGGGTGAGACCACTGCGCCCATGCGCAGACAGGCGGTCACGCTTTCCCACCAGGCGATCTGGCGACCAAGGATCACGATCACTGTATCGCCGCGCTTGACCCCACCGGATCTGAGCACATTTGCAGTTCGGCGTGATGCCTCGGCAATATCGGCGAAGGTGCGCGTCTCAAGCCGGCCCGAATCATCGGTCCACAGGAGCGCCTTGTGCGAGCCGTCCCTGTCGGCCCACCGGTCGATCACTTCCCGCGCGAAGTTGTAGCGCTCCGGCCGCGGCCAGGCGAAGTCACGCCGGATAGCGTCATAATCATAATTGGCTGTGGTCATGGCAAAGCCTCCCCTTGCCCGTTCTTGCGACGGGTTGCGATGGGTCAGGTTGCGGGAGTTCCGCCCCTTGCGCCTGACGGAACTCCCTCAAATCACTGTGGGCCTTAGCCCTTGTTGATGTTGATCACCGAAAGCTGGGTGAACTCTTCCAGGCCCTCCTGGCCGAATTCGGTTCCAATACCCGATTGTTTGGCGCCGCCAAACGGGATATGCGGTCCGAAATCCAGGTGGGTATTGATCCAGACAGTTCCGGTCTCCATCTGGGTCGCAATCTTATGGGCGCGGTCGATATCCGACGACCACACCGACCCGCCGAGCCCCCAGGGCGACGCGTTGGCACGACGGATTGCATCATTTTCGTCGCTGACCTTGATCACCGGCAACACCGGTCCGAACTGTTCCTCGTCGACTATTTTCGTGCCATCCGTCACATCCCGCACGACGGTTGGCCTGATGAAATAGCCGGGCCGGTCCATGACCTCGCCACCAGCGATGATCTTGCCATTCTTGCGAGCGTCTTCGAGGAACTCCTTGACCTTTTCAAACTGCATCTTGTTCTGCAGCGGGCCGATTTGCGCACCCTGCTTGGTGCCTTCATCAACCACCGCATTGTTGGCAAGCTCGGCCAGCTCGTCGCACAGCGCATCATAGACGGATTCATGAGCGTAAACCCGCTTGATCGCCAGGCAAACCTGACCGCAGTTGAGGAACGCGCCCTGGAAGATTCCCTTGGCCGCCTTCTTGGGGTCCACATCGTCAAGCACGATGCTGGCATCGTTACCGCCCAGCTCCAGGGTCAGGCGCTTCAGGGTCTCGGC
>RFJA01000032.1 GCA_003695065.1 Alphaproteobacteria bacterium | reverse complement strand
CAGTAACGCCGATATAGCCGGTTTCCGGGTTGGTGGAAAAACCGGAAGCGCCGAAAAATCGTCGGCCGGGGGCTACCGTCGGAAAGCCCTGATTTCCTCCTTTATCGGCGTCTTCCCGATGGATAACCCGCGCTATGCCGTATTCGTTGTGCTCGATGAGCCCAACGGCACGGCAGAGACCTTCAACTATGCAACCGGGGGATGGACGGCCGCGCCGGCGGTTGGTCAGGTGATCGCTCGCATTGCGCCGATTCTGGGTATCGCTCCGCGCTTCGAGACCGAAACGAGCGACAGCGCGGCGCGGTTGTTGCGCATTGGAGGGTAGTATCGTGCGTCTATCGGAACTCATCGGGGAAAATGATCGGGCAGACCAGATCGAAATTGCGGGTCTCGCCACGGACAGCCGTAAGGTCCGGCCCGGCTATCTGTTTGCCGCATTCCCCGGTGCTCGTACCGACGGTGCGCGTTTCGTCGCCGATGCCATTGAGCGGGGAGCCGTTGCCGTCCTTACCAAGGACGATGTGGATCTGCCCGGCGACCAGATCTATCGGCTCGCTGCGGCCAATCCGCGCCATCGCTTCGCGACGCTGGTCGCCCGGTTTTATGGTCCCCAGCCGGACACCATTGCTGCCGTGACTGGAACCAACGGCAAGACCTCGGTGGCCAGCTTTACCCGTCAGATCTGGCAAACGCTCGGCCATGACGCCGCGTCCATCGGGACGCTCGGTGTGACATCGCGCACCTACGAGTATCCGCTTTCGCTGACCACCCCCGACCCGATTACACTCCACGAGCAGATGCGCGAGCTGAAACGGCGCGGTATTGACCATGTCATCTGCGAGGCCTCCAGCCATGGCCTGGCTCAGTATCGCCTTGATGGTCTGAATATTCGCGCCGCAGCTTTTACCAATCTGACCCGCGATCACCTCGATTATCATGAGTCCGAGGACGCCTATTTCTACGCCAAGGCGCGGTTGTTTGGCGAGGTTATGAAGCCAGGTGGCGTGGCCGTCATCAATATCGATGATCCCCATGCCAGGGACCTTGAGTATCTGTGTTGGGGACGGGGCCACAAGATCATCCGTGTCGGCACAGAGGAAGGCGAAATTCGTCTGCTGCAAAGTCACCCTGTGGATGGCGGTCAGGCGCTGACCGTGTCGCACGGCGCGGAAGTCTATGATCTGACGTTGCCGCTCGTCGGTGCTTTCCAGGCGTCCAATGCCCTGGTGGCGGCAGGTCTGGTTATCGGAAATGGCGCCGATCCCGAGGCCGCATTGAAGGCCATTGAGCACCTGCGGGCGGTGCCCGGAAGGCTTGAAGTGGTTGGCCGTCATCCGGTCGGTGCGCGGGTCTATGTGGACTATGCTCACACGCCCGACGCTCTCAAATCGGTGTTGCTGGCGGTGCGCCCCCATGTGGAAGGCAAGCTCGTCGTTGTGTTCGGTTGTGGTGGAGACCGTGACAAGGGCAAGCGGCCGGTGATGGGAAGCATCGCCGCGGCGCATGCCGATCGTGTCTATGTGACCGACGACAACCCGCGCAGTGAAGAAGCCTCCCGGATCCGCAAGGACATCATGGAGCGCTGCCCGGGCGCCATTGAAATCGGTGATCGCCGCCAGGCCATTCGGGAGGCTGTTGCCAGCCTTGAAAAGGGTGATGTGCTGGTGATTGCGGGCAAGGGACATGAAACCGGTCAGATCGTGGGTGACAGGGTTCTGCCATTCAGCGATGTGGAGGAAGCCCGGTCTGCCATTGCGGCAGTTTCAGGAGGGCGCAGGCTATGACCCGGTCGAACCTGTGGACAGCGACCGAGATCGCCAGCGTCACCGGTGGGCGGCTGACCGGCGGTGGCGACTGGGCGATCACCGGGGTGTCGATCGATAGCCGCACGCTGGTGCCCGGTGACTTGTTTGTCGCTATTCGAGGACCAAACGCAGACGGCCATGATTACGCCGCGGCGGCTGCTGATGCGGGCGCTGCGGCGCTGCTGGTGGAACGCAAGATCGCGGGTCCCATCCCCTGCGTGGTGGTCGACGACGCAAAGGCGGCGCTGGCAGCACTGGGGCGCGCGGCGCGGGGCCGCACAGACGCCCGGATCATCGCGATCACCGGCAGTGTTGGCAAGACCAGCACCAAGGAGGCGCTCAGGTACGCACTCGGCCGGGCGCGTCCAACCCACGCCAGCGAGAAGAGCTACAACAACGATATCGGTGTGCCGCTGAGTCTTGCCCGGATGGCCGAAGACACCGTCTATGGTGTGTTCGAGGTGGGCATGAATCACGCGGGTGAAATTACACCTTTGTCGCGCATGATCCGGCCCCATTTGGCGATCATTACCGGTGTCGAAAACGCGCATCGGGAATTTTTTGATTCGATCGAGGCGATTGCCGACGCCAAGGCCGAAATCTTTGCCGGGCTGGAGCCGGACGGCATCGCCATTCTCAATCGCGACAACCCGCTGTTTGGCCGCCTTGAGGTGGCTGCGCGTGACGCCGGTGTGGCCCGCGTGATCACCTTCGGGTTTGCCGAGGACGCCGAGGTTCGGCCCATTCGCTACAGCATGCATGATGACATGAGCTGTGTGACTGCTGCCGTCGGTGACGTCATCGTCACCTACAAGGTGGGGGCGCCGGGACGTCACTGGAT
>RFJA01000286.1 GCA_003695065.1 Alphaproteobacteria bacterium | reverse complement strand
CATGGAGCATCGCGCGCGCCGGGGAAGAATGCAGCACCTCTCGTCAGGCCGTCGCATTGCCCGCTATTTCCTTACGATCATCGTGAGCACACTGATTGCCGAGGCCGTTCTCTTGCCCCCGGTGCTCTACCATTTCAACCGAATGGCGGCTTACGGTGTCGTCGCAAATCTGTTCGCCATGCCGGCGACGGCGCTTTGGGTCATGCCGGCAGCCGTCCTGGCCATGGTCGCCATGCCGTTTGGGCTTGAACGTTTGCCACTTGCCGCCATGGGCGAGGGGATCGGCTTTGTTGTCCTGGTGGCGCGGCTGGTGAGCGGTGCACCGGGCGCCGAACTGCCTGTTCCGGCATTCTCGACGGTTGCCTACGTCACCTTCATGCTGGCGGTTCTGACATTCTGTCTTCTAAAGGGCAGGGGGCGGCTGTTTGCCCTCCCGATAGCACTGTTTGGGCTTATGCTGGCGAGCTCCAACCCGCGCCCATATCTCCTGGTGGATGGAAAGGCGCAAGTGATGGCGGTGCGGGCGCCCGATGGACTTTACTGGTTTTCCCCCGGTCGGGCCGGCAAACATGCCCGACGTGTCGCTGCCAGCCAGAATGGACAAAAGGAAGAGCCACGCTGGCAGTGGACTGAACGACAATACCGGGTGAATGCAACATATTGGTTGCACTGCGATGCCATAGGGTGCCTTTATACGCCGCCGGCCCATCCAGGTAAGCGGGTTGCCCTGGTGTACGATCCTGTTGCAGCCCTCGAGGATTGCCTGCGGGTCGATGCGGTCGTAGCCTTCGAGCGCCTGGGCGCGGTTTGCCGCGGCGCGTCCCTTGTGATCGACTGGGCCGCGATTCGCGCCAACGGTGGCCACGCGCTGTTCTTGTCGGAAAAGGGCGAATGGGAAATCCGGACCGTGCGTGCCGAGCGCGGCAAGCGTCCCTGGGTGCGCTAGTGTGCGGGTCGCCTAATATTGGCGCAGGAGGCCAACCAGTCGGCCCTGAACGCGGACCTTGTTGGCCGGATAAATCTGGGTTTCGTAAGCGCTGTTGGCAGGTTCAAGCGCCACCTGCTCGCCCCGCTTGTGTATGGTTTTGAGCGTGGCTTCTATTCCGTCCACCAGGGCGACCACGATGTCGCCATTATCTGCAGTGTCCGCGCGCCGGATAATGATGGTGTCGCCATCCAGAATTCCGGCTTCCACCATGGAATCACCCGAAACCTGAAGGGCGTAATGTTCGCCCCGACCAAGCATCGAGGCGGGCACGGATACCGCCCCTTCCTGCTGCAAGGCCTCGATCGGGGTTCCCGCCGCAATCCGGCCGTGTAGCGGAATATCGAGCGTTTCGGCCGCACTCGGTTTGCCGGGAATCGCTTCGAGGCCAGGGCGCGATCCGCGGGTGAAATCGGGCCGAATGACCCTCGACTCCGATTCGGCGTGGTTTTCCGCGGAGGTGGCCGTCACCGTCTCGGGCATACGCAGAATCTCAAGGGCCCGCGCGCGGTGCGGAAGCCGGCGAATGAATCCCCGTTCTTCGAGCGCCTTGATCAGCCGGTGAATACCCGATTTGGATTTGAGGTTAAGGGCGTCTTTCATCTCGTCATAGGACGGCGCCACATTCGATTCCCTGAGGCGCGCATCTATGAATTTGAGAAGCTCAAACTGTTTCTTGGTCAACATGATCGCCCTATTCCCCTTGCCGTCGCAGTTTATTTGCGCACCCTTTTCTTTGCGAAATGTTTCCTTATTGTTCTATTTTAGTTCCTGTTTCGCGTCAAGGCCTGTTTCGCGCCAAAAGCTGGACCGCGGCACGCCTTTGCGAGGTTTTTCAGCGGCTGTCGCCGATGGGGCGCAGCAGATGGATCGGGACCAAGTCCCCTGTGGCGGCTGGCGGCGCGCCAGGCGGCCGGACGATGAGAGCGTCGGCAGCGGCCAGTGGGGAGAGATAAGCGCTATCCTGCTCGCGAAGTGGCGTGGCAGTGAGCGTGCCGTCGCAATCCACCGAAAGGGCTGCGCGCAGATAGGCCTGTCGTGCGCCGTTCCCGTCCGTCGGTTCGCCCAGGCGCGCTTTAAGCCGAGGCGGTGCCGGGGAGGGCATGCCCAGCATGGCGCGCACCGCGGGCAGCACGAACAGAAAGCCGCAGACCAGGGATGAAACCGGATTTCCGGGAAGTCCGAGCAAGGGTGTTTCCCCGAGCCGTCCAAAAATCAAGGGTTTTCCCGGGCGCATGGCAATGCGCCAGAAATCCACATTGAGCCCCATTGGTGCGAGCGCGGTCTGCACCAGGTCGCGGTCGCCAACCGAAGCGCCGCCAATGGTCACCACCAGATCATAGCCGACCGCCTGGCGCGCCAAGTCTTGCAGCGACTCCACGGTGTCTCGCGCGATTCCCAGATCATCGGCGTGGCCACCGTGCTCCTCGATCAGGTTCTTGAGTGCAATGGCATTGCTGGCCGGAATTTGTCCGGGGCCTCGGCGGGCCCCGGGCTCCACCAGTTCATCACCATTTGAGAGAAGCGCGACCCTGGGCTTGCGTCGGACGGTCAGGGTCGCCACATCGGCGGCGCCGAGCAGCGCCAACTCCTGAGGGCCGATCCGGCGCCCGGCTTCAAGAATACGGTCATCTTCGGCAAAGTCACGCCCGGCCGGACGGACGAAAAGGCCCTTTGTCACCGGGGCGTCGGCCACCACCTGGATATGCGTGCCGTCTTCATCCCGCTTTACATTTTCCTGAATGACGATGCAGTCGGCGCCTTGCGGCACCGGGGCACCGGTAAAAATCCTGACGCATTCGCCGGACTCAACCCGTCCGACGAAGGGGTGTCCCGCGCCCGCTTCGCCGATGACCTTGAGCGTAACCGGGCGCCCACCCGCAAGATCCCCGGCGCGGGCGGCATAACCGTCCATGGCGGATGCGGCAAAGGGTGGATT
>RFJA01000285.1 GCA_003695065.1 Alphaproteobacteria bacterium | reverse complement strand
TGACGCGCCGATGCACACGGAGAAACTTCCGGCAGGGTGGTGAGCAGCGCCACAAGGCTGGAACGGCTCGCAACGATTGACGCGCCGACGCACAGGTGTAAAGCATCGCCATCAGAAACGCCCTGGCATCAACTTTTTCGCTTACGCTCCCGCCCTGCCAGCAGGAGATAGGTGTACAACGCAGTTCCACTGAGAAGAGCGACTGCACATTTGAGCACCAGAGACAGATCCGACGGCGAGATGAATCCCTCGATCGCTCCCGCGATGATCAATAGCAGCGCGCAACCAAGAAGCAGGCGAACCGCCCGACGAGCCGCCAGCATCAGCGCGGCGCGTCGGCTGATCAGCCCTGGACGCGCCACTGCCCAACCGAGTTGCAAACCTGCTCCTCCAGCAATAATGATGACGCTCAGTTCGATAACGCCGTGCGCCGCCACAAAGCCCCACAGGTTGCCGCTGAATCCATATGCCTGCGCTGCGCCCGCCACGACGCCGAGCAAGGCCGAATGCGCCAGCGTGTCGCCGAAGTAGGCCATACGCCGCCACACCAGCAGGCATCCAAGCGGCCCGCACAACACCGCCATGGCCACGCCGGCAAGAAGCGCACGCATCAGAAATGGCTCGGCAAGGCTCATGCCGATCCTCCCCGCCCGCTGCCATCCTGGATGATGTCACCGCCGACGGCGTGGCTGTGGTCGTGTGCATGGGCATAAAGCGCAAACTGGGCGCTGCCATCGCCAAACATGGCCTGATAGGCCGGGTCAGCGGCAATGGAATGGGGCTCTCCCGAGCAGCAGACATGGCGATTCAGACAAATCACCCGGTCCGTAGCAGCCATGACCAGGTGCAGATCGTGGGACACCATCAGGACACCGCAGTCAAACTCCTTCTTCAGTGCCGCGATCAATCGATAGAGCTCAACCTGTCCGTTGACGTCCACGCCCTGGACCGGCTCGTCCAGCACCAGAAGGTCGGGCCTGCGGGCAATTGCGCGCGCCAGCAGCACCCGCTGGGTTTCGCCACCGGAGAGTCGCGCCGCCGGATGGTGAAGAAGGCCACCAACGCCCACCCGATCGGCCGCGGCCAGCGCCGCCTGTCGGGAGACACCCGGGCGCAATCGGATGAACCGTTCCACAGTCAGGGGAAAAAGGGGGTCGATCACCACCTTTTGAGGCATGTAGCCGATTACCGTGCCGGTTGGGCTTGTGACGGATCCCGTATCCGCGCTTTCAAGTCCGAGCGCAATCTTGAGCAGGGTGGATTTGCCAGCCCCGTTGGGCCCCATCAGGCTCACCACCTCGCCGCGTTCAACCTCCAGACTGACCCGGTCGACAACGGTTTGGTCGGCAAAGCGCTTGGATACATTCTGAAGCCGGAGCAGAACTGTCACAGCCGGACTCGTCAACTGGTTGCACGACGCTGGCGGCATTGGGCGCACAGCCCCAGTATTTCCACCATGCTGCTGGTAATTTCGAACCCCCGAGCCGACGCTTCCTCCCCAATGGCCTGACGCAATTGCCCGCTTTCGCGGATTTCCTCGACCGCGTGACAGGCCGTGCAAATGAGAAAACCTCCACGATGCGCCCGATCGGGATGATTACAACCGAGAAAGGCGTTCAGGGAATCAAGACGATGAACCAGTCCCTGCTCTCGCAA
Organism: Alphaproteobacteria bacterium; assembly: GCA_003695065.1. GTDB lineage: Bacteria > Pseudomonadota > Alphaproteobacteria > Sphingomonadales > Govanellaceae > J090. Next base: position 12,710 of record RFJA01000285.1, on the reverse strand, counting down.
AAAATCAAGGGCGCGATAGACAGTAGGCGGCGCAGCGTTGCGCTTCTCCGTTCTCAGCCGATCAAGAAGGTCGTAGGCGGTCACCGGCTTGTGGCTTTGCCAAACCAGTTCCAGAACACGCCGCCGCAGCGCCGTCAACCGGACCCCGTTCTGCGCACAGATTTTCTCGGCGGCGTCAAGGGCGCGCTCAATACAAAGACTATGATCGTGCGGAAGGCACAGGGCCGAATTGTCCATTGTCGATCCATCACTTGCTTGCGGTGCGCATCATAAAAGAAAAAGCTTAATTTTCGAAAGCGAAAGCTGAGAACTGGCACTATGGCGCGGGATCGGCTATGGAGGCGAGACGAGTCGAAGAGACAGGACTGATACCATGACCACCTATTCCGACCGGATCATTGCACAGACCATCGCCGCGCTGCGGTTTAACACAGACGGCATTATCCCGGCGATCGCTCAACAATATGACAGCGGCGAGGTCTTGATGATGGCCTGGATGAACGCAGATGCGGTGCGGGAGACACTCCGTACCGGCCGGGTCTGCTACTGGTCGCGATCTCGCGGAGCGTTATGGCGCAAGGGTGAGTCATCTGGCCAGACTCAGGACCTCAAGCGGTTCGGCTATGATTGCGACCGTGACACGATCCTCATGGCGGTGGACCAGAAAGGTGTCGCCTGCCACACAGGGCGGCGGCGCTGTTTCTTTACATGGCTTGGCGACGAAGGAGCAGAGATCACCGATCCCATCCTGGTCTCGCCCGAAGATCTTTACGGAAAAGAGTAGAAGATCGCCCGTCGACACACGCCCTTCGCGCCCCCGAAATCCAATGGTTTCCGGGCCTCACCCACCCGATGATCCTGAACCGCCAATAAACAGACGATTCAGGAAGGTTTAACTTCACCTGGCTAACATTAAAGAAATTACAGGGTTTGGAGCTGGTGTGGTGCCATGAGAATCATTGAGGAAACCCGAACCGAATTCGAGATCGAGTGTAGCTGTGGCGTCAGTTTCGTCGCGCTTAAAGGGTGGGGGGTTCTTTCCTGTACCCACTGCGGTCGAAGCCGCGACCCCCGGCGGCTCATGTATAAGTGGGCTCGCCAGAATCGGCCGGATTCGCCGAACGAGTGCCAGGCATTATAGAATCGCGCCCTCGATGGAGTATTTCGGAGCAGGTAAATCTTCGATTCCCTACTGCCAAAATAAACGCTGCTCCACCTCTGCCCGTCTTGCGTCTAATCCACCTTTCGTATACATTTGTGGTTGAAAAATAAAATATCACAGATAACACACTAGGTGGGGCATGGGGAGCCGCTGACCACCAGAAGTGATGTTTTGGGGTGTAAGAAAGGTGGCGGCAATGCATGTACTGATTGCTGACGATCATGGTCTGTTCCGAGAAGGCTGCAAACTTCTGCTTCAGGAACTGGACCCAAAAGCTTCGATCGCCGAAGCAAGTGATTTCAACGAAGTTCAGGAGATCCTCAAATCACAAAATGATTTCGATCTGATTCTGCTGGATTTGAAGATGCCGGGTCTTGGCGAGATCGAGGGCCTTCGCCGAACCCGGGAACTTGCACCTGCCACCCCGATTGTGGTGGTCTCGGCACTGGAAGACCCCTATTACGCGCAGCGTGTCATGAGCAGTGGCGCGGCGGGATACATTCCCAAGTCGGCCAATCATTCGGTCATTTTCAATGCCATAAAACTGATTCTGGCCGGGGGTCATTATGTACCGCCAGATCTTATGAGCAGCACCGGCACCAAAAAACCAAATCTTGGTGACGCGAAACCGGGCAAGCGATTCGTCGACGATGTCGAGAAGGTTCTGACACCGCGCCAACTCGATGTCATGCGCCACCTGGCCAAAGGCGACTCCAACAAGAAGATCGCGGAAAAACTGGGCCTGTCGGAAGGGACCGTCAAGGTTCACGTAGCCGCAATCCTGAAAGCCCTGAATGCCGCCAATCGCACCCAAGCGGTGATCATGGCGTCGGGATTTGTGAGAGAGTAAACAGGCTGCTTCACCTGGTTCGCGGCGTCTGGTCCAGCTGATAGGAAACCAGAGCCCGCAGACGTGCCGGGTGCATCGGTTTGCGCTGGACCGGAATTTTCCGGCGGCGCGCCTGATCAAGAGGCTGTCTTCCGCGTTCTCCGGTTAACAGAATTGCCGCGATTTCCCGGCCACACCGTTCTCGGATAACGTCAATCATCTCAAGGCCATTTTTGTCCGAACTCAGGTTGTAGTCGGCTAGAATAAGGTTTGGCGGCCCATTCCTCTTGATTTCCTTGAGAGCGGACGCGAGATCGCGGGCCGCATAACAGCGATAGCCCCAGGCCTCAAGGATTTGGCATGTAGCTTCAGCCAGATCGGGGTGATCCTCCAGCACGAGGACAAGGCCGCCTTGATGGCCTGCGGATTGATGGTCGTACAAGATCTCCGTCGATACATCCGACTCTACTGCATCGGCCAATGGCACGAGAACCCGAAAGACCGACCCCTTTCCCTGTTGCGAACTCAACGTCAGCCTGTGGCCCAATAAATCACAGGCGCGATCGACTATGGACAATCCGAGACCAAGCGAATGGACAGCCCCCCCTCCCTGCTGGCCTGACTCCAATCGGGTGAATTCCTTAAAGATGTCCCGTTGACGCTCTTTCGGAATGCCGACCCCCGTATCCCAGACCTCGACCGACAATTCTTGCCCTTTCAGTCGCGCGCCAACCAGAACCTTACCGCGCGGCGTGTAGCGCAGCGCATTGGAAACAAGATTGTAGAGTATGCTTTTCAAAAGCACTCTGTCGCTCCAGACGGATCGCGTTGACGAAATAACACGCAACTCCACAGGCTTGTGCGCCGTCTGCGGCCCGAGTTCTGCGACGATCTGGTTCAATAGTTCGCCGAGCGGTATCGCTTCGAGGCGCGGCTCCACGACCCCCGCCTCCAGTTTGGAGAGATCGAGTACAGCGCGCAGAAGCCCCTGCGCACCTTCAACTGCCTTTTCCATGGTATCGAGGATCTCGGCTCTGCGGGATTCGTTGGTTTGTGTCCGCAGCAGCCCCAGCATGATGGATAGAGAGTGAAGCGGTTGCTGGAGGTCGTGGCTTGCCGCCGCAAGAAAACGGGATTTCTCCTCGCTGGCACGCTCGGCGATTTCCTTGGCCTTGACCAATTCCCGTTGCATGGCAAGACTATCTGTAACGTCAGTCATGACGGCTATAAAGCCGACCGGCTCGCCGTGATCGTCGACATCATAGGTCCAGTTGAACAGAACATCGATCAACGAACCATCCTTTCGAATGCACTGACCCAGGCTTGGCGTCGGTTCCGGCCTGTCTATCAGCGCTCTCGAAAAGATCTCCTGCTGGGCCTCGCGTTCCCCCAGCATGAAAAAATCCCACGCCGATCGACCGATCAGCTCTGCGGGTTTGTATCCCAACATGCGCGCGTGGGCAGGATTGGACATGAGCAAATAGCCCTGCCGATCTGTTCTGCATATTCCATACGGCATAATCTCGATCAATCGACGAAATCGCTTCCGGCTGTCGCGGAGCGCCCTGATAGCCTGTTCATGCTCGGTGATGTCGAAAGCGCAGACACAGACCCCGATAACAGCGTCTTTGACGCGATGCACCTGATAGGTTACTGCGAGAAAAATCGACTCGCCGTCGGGGCCAACCAGAGATGACTGGGAGCGAATGAATTCACCAGCCAGAGCCCGCTCAAACGCCGCCCTGGAAAGGCGAAAGCCACGTGCTTCGACAGCGAATGCATCAACGCCAACAAGCGCCTCGGGAGTCGCCCCGAACAGGTCTGCCAGTCGCGTATTGACCGCACGAAACAATCCGTCCCGGTCCACATAGCCGACGAAGGCCGGCATCGTGTCAAGAACGGCTCGATATACGTCGCCAGACGCACCTCTGTCGCAGCACGCCTTGTCGACGCCTGGCCCACTTTCCAGACCGCTCCTGCTCGCCATAACTGTCACTCGAACGCTTTCTGTTGCTGCATGATACCGCCCCTAAAACCGCTGGGACCGCAAATTTGCGTGTATCCTCGCCACCATCCCCTTTTCCCGGCCACGGAATCAAGTCAGGAATCGAAAATCTCCCTTTTTGGGGAGCTTGCCGACCGCGTCCCCCGTTCGTCTAATGACGCGTGAGGAGACGCCATGATAGAGGTCCTTCTAATCACCAAAGGTCATCCGTTTGAGAAGGAAGCCTTTTTTCAGATCTTCGACGCCATGGACGGCGTCAACTACACCCACGTCGAACAGCCAGCCGCACAAGTGTTTTTCGATCCGGACCTCGCCCGGCCCTATGACCTGTTTGTCTGCTATGACATGCCAGGCATTGTCTTCCATGACGAGCCGGGACGTGCCCCAGACTTCCCGGCCCCGTCGGCTGATCTGAAAAACGGGTTCGCGAAACTGCTGAACTGCGGCCATCCGTTCCTGTTCCTGCACCACGCCCTGGCGGGGTGGCCGACCTGGCCCGAATATGCCGAAGCCATGGGGGGACGTTTTCTCTACACCCCGGGCGAGCTGCGCGGCAAACCATGCCTGGATTCCGGCTATCGACACGACGTGACCTATACGGTGGAATGCACGACCCGCCACCCGGTGTTGGAAGGCATACCGGAAACCTTCGAAATCACGGACGAGCTCTATCTTGCCGAGATTTTTACGGATTCGATCGTTCCGCTTCTGGCCGCACGCCATGAATTTACGGCACAGAACTTCTATTCAGCGGCCCACGCCGTGATTGACGGGCGCCTCTTTTCGAACCAAGACTGGCATCATCCGCCGGGCCCGAATCTTATCGGATGGGTCAAGACTGCAGGCAACAGTCCGGTGGTCTACCTACAACCGGGTGACGGACCGGGGGCCTACGGCAACCCGCACTATCGACGGCTCCTTTCAAACGCCATCCTCTGGCTCGCCAGTGACGACGCCAGGGCCTGGGCGGCAGCGCAAGCCGGATAGGCGAAAACGTCCTGTAGCGCCTTCGCATGGGTACGAATGAACCGTAGGAAATCCCTTGCCGGCTCACGCCGTTGTCAATACTGGTTCACTGGAAGAAATGGCGCGCCTGGCAGGACTCGAACCTGCAACCCACGGCTTAGAAGGCCGTTGCTCTATCCAGTTGAGCTACAGGCGCCTCCGGTGGACACTCCAGCATATTGCCAATCCGGGCCTGCCACGGATCGGAAAACCGGATTGCCTTCGTCACTTTCGTGCCGGCTAACGGAAATTTTCCGCATAGGACTTGATCTTGGGCCGACGCACATGGGGTCGGATGACTGTATAGGCGAGGTTGTTGCGCTTGGCGAAGGCCACCGCCGCTTCCTCGCTCGGAAATCTTATCCGTATCTGCGAACGCGTATCGCCGGATCCGGTCCAGCCCATCAGCGGGTCAAGCTCGCGGCGTTCCTCCGGTTCGAATTCCAAAACCCAATGCCGGGTGTTTGCCCGCCCCGACTGCATTGCGTTCTTCGTTGGCTGGTAGATTCGAGCCACCATGCGCAACGTCCTCCTGTTCCTTCGCACGACAAATCAGGCGGTCTTGTACCCCAATCCGCCGCGTTCAACAAGACAAGAGCGCCCGAACGGCAGGTTGGCGCGAGTTGACGCAACCGATAGGTGTTCGCCAACGAGCTAAAGAGAGCGGAAATAGTCAAGCACTTCCTGCTCGCGCACCACGTCGGCATATTTGGCACCCAGATCGAAAAGGTTGGCTTCCTGAACCCGGGTGTCCCGATCGCCGCACGCGTCGCGCACCACGACCGGTAAGAACCCGTACTGCAGGGCATCCAGCGCCGTAGCCCGAACGCAGCCCGAGGTGGTGTACCCGGTCACAATGACACAATCCCGCCCCCAGGCAGTCAGACTGGAAGCAAGCGAGGTACCGAAAAAGGCGCTGGGATATTGTTTGGTGATTACAACCTCGTTGTCCAGCGGTTGCAACGACGGCGGAAAGGCACCAAGCGGGCCGCCCCGGTCGAACACCCGCAGCGCCTCGACCTTGCGATAGAAATGCCCTCCGTCAATGCCGCCCGGCGTATATTCGACATTGGTGAAGACGACCGGGACGTGGGCCTGGCGTGCTGCAGCAAGGAGCCGTTCGTTGCTCGTCAGTTCGTCCTCGACCCCGGCATACAGAGGTGAGGCCGGATCAAGATACGCCATGACGACGTCGACGATCACCAATGCGGGGCGGCGCCCGAACCCAAGCCGGTTCCCAAACCCCGCCTTGCCGTAATCGTCATCGAGATCACCCGCGTCACGCCCTGCCATCACCGTCTCACTTTATTGCTGATGCCGCCGGCCCCTCGGACCCCGACCCTAGATGTCGCCAGCGTCCCTGAGGGCCTGGATTTCCTCGTCCGTCATCCCGAGAATGCCCTTGTACACCTCCTCGTTATGCTGACCCAGTTCGGGCCCCGCCCAACGGACCTGCCCCGGCGTCTCCGAAAGTTTGGGGAATACGTTCTGCATGAACAGGTTCTTGAACTTGGGATGGTCAACCTTGATCACGGCCTCCCGCGCCTTGTAGTGGGGATCCGACAACATCTCGGGCGCCCGGTACATGCGGCCTGCCGGCACCCCGTACTCTTCCATCTTGGCAAGCACTTCGTCCGTGGTCAGGGTTCGGGTCCATTCGGAGATCAGGTCATCCAGCTCTTTCTGATGTTCGCCACGCGCCACATGGGTCGCGTATTTGGGATCTTCGGCCAGTTCGGGCTGCCCCATGGCCTCAGCAAGTCGCTTGAACACGCTGTCCTGATTGGCCCCGATCAGCAGCTCACCGTCTTTGGTCGGATAGACGTTGGAGGGCGCCACTTTTGGCAGAATCGAGCCGGTGCGCTCGCGAATATAACCGCCTTCGGTATACTCCGGAATCGTCGATTCCATCATCGCCAACACCGCCTCATAAATCGCCGAATCCACCACCTGGCCCTTGCCGGTGCGTTCCCGATGGTGCAGCGCCATCATCGCGCCCAGACAGGCGTAGGTGGCAGCAAGAGAGTCCCCGATCGACAATCCGATTCGACTGGGCGGTGTGGACGGGTCACCGGCAAGATACCGCATCCCGCCCATGGCCTCGCCAATACCGCCGTATCCGGCGCGGGGCGCATAGGGCCCCGTCTGGCCATACCCGGAAACCCGCACCATGATCAGGCCGGGATTGATTTTGGACAATTCTTCGTAGCCAAGGCCCCATTTCTCCATGGTACCGGGGCGGAAATTCTCAAGCAGGATATCCGCATCTTTGATAAGCTTTTTCAGGATTTCCTGCCCCTTGTCAGTTCGGAGATTTAGGGTGACAGACTTCTTGTTGCGTGCCACCACAGGCCACCAAACCGGCTTGCCGCGTCCCCAGACCCGCATGGGGTCGCCAACGCCTGGCTGTTCGATCTTGATCACTTCAGCCCCATGGTCGGCCAGAAGCTGCCCACAGAACGGCCCGGCAATCAACTGCCCGAGCTCGATCACTCTGATATCGCTGAGTGCACCCTTCACCTTGTTGTTATCCTGTTCGCTACTGGAAGCTCTGTTGGAGATGTTCACTGTCTTCGTTCCTGTTTTAATCGGCCTGAGCATACTACCTGCCGGGACAGGCGCCCGGTTTCAAATTTTATGTATACAAAAACTTCCCGAAATTGTATACAAAGAATATCGTTTGTCGACCCGATTCACAAGATAGGGAATCCATGACACCGAACACGATCGAAATCCTCGAAGTGGGCGCCCGGGATGGCCTGCAGAACGAACCCGAACAAATCGCCACCGAAGACAAAGTCGCGTTGATCAACCGCGCCATCGAAGCCGGGATTCGGCGCCTGGAAGTGGCCAGTTTCGTGCACCCGAAGCGGGTACCGCAGATGGCGGATGCGGAAGCGGTTCTGGAAGCGCTGCCTGACCGAGATGATGTTTCCTATATCGGTCTTGTTCTGAACAAGAAGGGGGCACTGCGCGCACTGGAGACGAAGGTTGATGAACTGGGCACGGTCATCGTGGCTTCGGATACATTTGGGCAGAAAAACCAGGGACAGACCGTCGAGGAAGGCATTGCGGTGGCGAGCGAGATCATCCGGCTCGCCCGTGACGCCGGACGGAAAGGACAGGTCACCATTTCGGCCGCGTTCGGGTGCCCGTTCGAGGGCGAGGTACCGCCGGCACGGGTCATTGATATTGCACGCAGAGTGGCAGAAGCCGGACCAGTGGATATTGCCATTGCCGATACGATCGGGGTTGGTGTGCCATCGCAGGTAGAAGAGCTGGTCGGACGTCTGCGGGAAGAGCTGCCGGCCATGCCTCTGCGTGCGCATTTTCACAATACCCGAAATACGGGGATCGCAAATGCCTATGCGGCGGCCCGATCGGGTGTCACGACGCTTGATGCCAGTCTTGGCGGAATTGGTGGCTGCCCCTTTGCCCCCAAAGCCACCGGCAACATAGCGACCGAGGATCTGGTATACCTGCTGCAACAATCCGGTTACGAGACCGGTGTGGATCTGCAGGCCCTGATTCGCGCGTCAGAATGGTTGGAAGGTCTGCTTAACCGGCCGGTACCGTCGCTGGTGAGCAAGGCGGGTGGGTTCCCATCTCCCAAGAGCGATGCAGCGTGATCAGAAAATATGAATGGCAACCGGGACAACCTTAAGAAGAGAGATGAAGTGAATGGGATACAGACTTGGCGTTGACGTCGGAGGAACGTTTACCGATCTTCTGCTGATCGAGGACGAAACCGGCAAGACCTACCGCACCAAAGTGCCCTCGACTCCGCATGACCCTTCGGAAGCGGTGATTAACGGCTCGCGCAAGATTTGCGAAGAGGCCGGAGTGTCACCCGACCAGATCGACTATTTCATGCATGGCACAACGGTGGCCACCAATGCGGTTCTGGAAGGCAAGGGAAGCCGCGTCGGGCTGGTGGTGACCGAAGGCTACCGCCAGGTTCTGCAAGTGGCCCGGTCCTATGTTCCGGGCGGACTTGCCGGCTGGATCGTGTGGCCCAAGCCAGAACCCATGGCGCCACTGGAATGCACCATCGAAGCGGCCGAGCGGATTGACGCGCAAGGCAACATCGTGCGCCCCTTGGACGAGGACGCACTGCGCAAAAGTCTGCAAACATTGAAGGAAGAAGGCATCGAGGCCATTACGGTCTCCCTGATCAACGCCTACCTCAACGATGCCCATGAACGGCGGGTTGCGGAAATCTGCGCCGAGGAATTTCCCGATCTGCCAATCTCAATCAGCTCCGAGATCCTGCCCGAAATGCAGGAATACGAGCGCACCCTGACCACGGTGGCTAATTCGGCGGTGAGACCAACGGTGGCCCGTTATGTGCGCAATCTGCGCAGCGAGCTGCGCAACTGGGGCATGAAGGGACACCTCAACCTCCTGCGTTCCGACGGCGGTCTGATGTCCTCCGAAAAGTCGGAAAAGGCCCCCGTCGCACTTCTGATGTCGGGTCCCGCTGGTGGCGTGTCCGGGGCGCTTTGGATCGCCAAACATGCGGGTTATCAAAATCTTCTGACCCTTGACATGGGCGGCACGTCAACCGATGTGGCACTGATCGAGAATGGCCAGGCCCGGTTGCGCCGCGAGACGTCGGTGGGTGACCTGACGGTGCGCGCCTCTTCTCTGGATATTCGCACGGTGGGCGCCGGCGGTGGTTCAATCGCGCATGTCCCCGAACTGACCAAGGCGTTGCGCGTCGGCCCCGAGTCCGCGGGAGCCGTCCCCGGCCCGGTGGCTTACGGCCGGGGCGGCGATCAACCCACCGTGACCGACGCCAATGTCGTGCTCGGCTACCTGCCTGAGGCCCTGCTGGGCGGCACGTTCAAGCTGGACCGTGAAGGAGCCAAGAAGGCGGTCCAGAAAATCGCTGACGCCCTGGGTATCGGCCTCTACGAAGCGGCGTCAGGCATTATCGACATTGTGAACGAAAACATGTTCGGGGCGCTCCGGCTGGTTTCGGTCCAGCAGGGCTATGACCCGCGCGACTTTGCGCTCATTGGCTTCGGTGGTGCTGGCCCGCTTCATTCCAACGCCGTTGGCAAGCTCAGCGGCTCATGGCCGGTGATCATCCCGCCAAGCCCCGGCGTGCTCTGCGCATCAGGCGATGCGACCACCCGGATGCGGGTGGAAACCCAGCGCAGCTTCAACAAGAGAAGCGACAACACCAATGACGCCGAGATTGCCGAAATCCTCGCCGCCATGGCCGAGGACGTGGCCACAGAGCTCGAAAGCGAGGGCGTGCCCCGCGACGATCAGGAGACGGCCTTCGAAGTCGACGTTCGCTACAGCGGCCAGGCCTTCGAGGTCCCCCTTGAAGTCAGGCTCGAGGACTTCCAGGCCGGCGGCGGCCTGAAGAAGCTTGTTGCCGCTTTCGATCAGGAGCACGAGCGGTTGTTCACCTTCAACCTGGACGTGCCCCACGAAATCGTGAACATGCGCGCCGTGGCCCTCGGCAAGGCAGCCGAAGTACCGGCCATCGAAATCGAGAAGGGCACGGGCGACCCGTCCGGAGCGAAGATTCGCGACCACCAGGTCTATATGGACGGTACCATGCGGGACGCTGTCATTTATGACCGGGCGCGCCTCAGGGCCGGCGACCGCATCCCCGGCCCTGCAATCGTGATCGAAATGGACTCGACCACGCTGATCCTGAACGATCACGTGGGCGAAGTGGACCGCTTCGGCAACATTCTGATCAACCCCGCGTAACGGAGCGTAGCTATGGTTGCAAAAATCAAACAGACCAACCCGGAACCCTTCAAGCCTGTGGAAGTGGATCCGATCACGCTCGATATCATCGAGAATGCGCTCAAGAATGCCCGCAACGAAATGGACGCCACGTTGTTTCGCACCGCCATGTCGCCGGGTATCCGGGAACAGGGCGACGCTTTTCCCCTGATCGCCGACCATGAAGGCAAGATGATCGTGGGGCAGTTCGGCAGCTTCATTGACGGCTTTCTCAAGAACTACGACGGCGAGATCGAGGAAGGCGACATGATCTGGCTGTCGGATCCCTACTCCTGCGATGGCGCGATCAGCCACAACAACGACTGGCTTATTCTGCTGCCCATTTTCCGGGACGGCCGCCTTATCGGGTGGTCCTCTCACTTCGGCCATCAGACCGATGTGGGTGGCAAGGTCCCGGGGTCGCTTCCCACCGACGGCAACAGCATCTTCCAGGAAGGCATCCGGATCCCGCCGGTCAAGATCTACAAGAAAGGTGAGTTCCAGAAGGAAATGGTGGACCTGGTGCTGCACCAGGTGCGCATGCCGGCATGGTGTCGGTCCGATCTCAATGCGCTGATGGCGTCGTGCCGGGTGGCGGCGCGCCGGGTCCATGAGATTTGCGACCGGTTCGGGCTGGATGTCTATATCAGCGCCACACGCGAACTTCTGGCGCGCAATCACCGCGCCATGAAACAGCTCATTGAGACGACGGTGGCTGAAGAAAAAATCTCGTTCGAGGATTATGTGTGCGATGACGGGCGTGGCTATGGCCCGTACAAGATCAAATGCACCATGTGGCGCGAAGGCAGCAAGGTGATCCTCGACTTCGACGGTACCGACCCGCAGTCGGAATCGTCGATCAACTTCTATCTCAACGAAAACATGTTCAAGATGTTCTTCGGCATCTACATGATCATGGTTTTCGACCCGCAGATTCTGTTCAACGACGGATTTTATGACCTCGTCGACGTGCGAATCCCCGAGGGCTGCCTGCTGAAGCCCAAGTTCCCGGCCGCTCTGAGCTGCCGGACCCATGCGCTGGGCCGGATTTTCGACGTGCTGGGCGGGCTGCTTGGCCAGCGCACACCGGAATTCCTGAACGCTGCCGGTTTTTCGTCGAGTCCCCACCTGATGTATTCGGGCTTTGACAAGAACGGCGAGTGGTTCCAGCTCTTCCAGATCGGCTTTGGGGGAATTCCGGGCAGACCATTGGGCGATGGTCCGGACGGCCATTCGCTGTGGCCCGGGTTCACCAATGTTCCCAACGAGTTTCTGGAGCGCTATTTCCCGCTGCGTATCGAACGGTACGAAACCGTTCCGGACTCGGGCGGCGCGGGCCTCAACCGGGGTGGAAACGGCATCCTCATGGCATATCGTTTCCTGGAAGAAGGCACCGTCTCGATCCATGATGATCGCTGGTTTACCTATCCGTGGGGCGTCAACGGCGGTCAGCCGGGGATGCGCTCCAGCAAGTACATCATTCGCGCGTCCGGGGAGAAGGAAATTCTGGGTGCCAAGGTGGACGATATCCCGGTCAAGCCCGATGATGTCCTTTACTATATCACCTGGGGTGGTGGCGGCTGGGGCAACCCGCTTGAACGCGACCCCGAACTGGTCGCCCTTGAGGTCAAGCGGGGCCTGGTGACCCGTCAGGGTGCCGAAAACAACTACGGCGTGATTCTCGACGCTGACGGCCGGGTGGACGAAGCGGCCACCAAGGCCAAACGGAAAGAGCTCGCCGACAAGATCGTCACCAACGAGATCTTCTGCTTCGGCCCCCCCATCGAGGAGCTGCGGGCCAATTGCGAGGCCGAGACCGGCCTGCCCGCTCCCAAACCTCCGGTATGGACCCGCCGGGCAGCAAGCGCAAACTAGACCGTCTTAGGTCTACTTTGAATCGGATGGTCTTTTCAAAATGTTGGATTTGTGATTCAAGGTGGATGCTGGAGAAGGAGGCC
>RFJA01000284.1 GCA_003695065.1 Alphaproteobacteria bacterium | reverse complement strand
CTAGACTTTATGGATGAGGTACGACTTGGGCTGAACTGCCGGCTTTTCCTGGGGCTGTTCGAGTTTGAAGCCTGCTTTTCCGTCTATCCGCCGGGGGCTCATTATCAACGCCATTTGGACAGTTTCCGGGGTGCCGCCAATCGCCTGGTCTCGGCGGTCACTTACCTCAACGACGATTGGTCCCGATCGGATGGTGGCCTGTTGCGGCTGTTTGACGATGAGGGGCGGGTCGTTGCCGAGGTGACCCCAGAGGCCGGAACCCTCGCCCTGTTCCTGAGCGAGGAGGTTCCCCACGAAGTCACCGAAACCCGCCGGGTGCGAAAAAGCATCGCCGGGTGGTTCCGGGTGAATGCATCGGTCGGTGATGTGCTCGACCCGCCGCGCTGATATTTGCGTCCCTGGTTGGAACTGCTATAGCTCTTGGGGCGTGATCGGCTGGTGAGCTGTGCGATGGAAGAGAAAAAGGAAAACTGGTGCGTCGCGCGACGCCTGGGCCGCCTGGTGGTGATGCTCGCAGGTCTCGCTTATCCGGTGTCAGTGCAGGCCGGCAGTGACGCCTTCACGACCTACGGCGACATTGCAAGCTGGGGTGTGCCGGTGGCGGCAGGCGTCATTTCCATGGTCAAGGAAGACAACGATGGCCTGCTTCAGCTCGGCACTGGATTCGCCCTTTCCATGGCTGCGACCTACGGGCTCAAAAAGACGGTGAACCGTACCCGCCCCGATGGCAGTGACGACGAGTCTTTTCCTTCGGGGCATACGGCGCGGGCGTTCGCCGGCGCCTCCTATCTCCATTATCGATATGGGCTGAAGTATGGCGTGCCCGCCTATATTCTGTCAGCGGCCGTGGGGGCGAGCCGGGTTGACGCCGACAAGCATCACTGGACCGATGTGATTGCGAGTGCCGTCTTGACCAATCTGGTGGCGCTGGCGGTGACCGACCGTTTCGAGGACTCCGCGGTGGAGGTCGGGCTGATGATGGGCGAGGACGAAGACAACACCTATGGAGTTGCGGCGCGGCTGCGGTTCTGAACGTTTCCGGCGAAGGTCAGTGAATTGAAGCCAGGGTAAATCGCTGCGCTCGTTGATTTGGGTCAACTTTCCCCGTAACCTTTTCGCCTACAATGAGGCGGAACACGAGCGGAACGGAGAGCCCCGATGACCATTCAGAACATTCTTGCCCCCATGCCCTACAAGGAGGCAGGGCGCGTTGCCTTGAGTGCAGCGCTGGCAGTTGCCAAGGCGTTTGGTGCTCATGTGACGGCATTTCATGTCCGAATGGATCCGAGCGCGCCGGTCCCCTACGTGGCTGGTCCCATGCCAACCGAACTTTTGGTACAGATTTCGGAAAATGCCGAGGAACATGCCCGGAAGCTGGCGGAAGCGGTGAAGGAAGCATTTGTAGCCGAATGTGAGGCAAAGGGGGTCAAAATCCTCGAAACCCCCGAAAACAACGGAGTCAGCGCGACCTGGCGGGAAACCGTCGGCAGCCTGGATTATCGCTACGGGCTGGAGGGCCGGTTGTATGACCTGTCGGTTGTTGCTCAGCCCAACCCTGAAGAACGCGAAAATACCACCGATGTGCTCGAAGGGCTGTTGTTTCATTCTGCCCGGCCGGTTCTGATGGTGCCGGAGGACAACGGCATTACACCCCATGGCAGGGTGGTGATCGCCTGGAATGGCAGTATCGAGGCGACCAGAGCCCTGCGCGGCGCACTGCCGTTTCTCGACAAGGCGGAAGGCGTGGCGATTCTGACCGTCGGTGACAACAGGGACCTCGACGGGCCCGACGCGCGGGCGCTTGCGGAGAGCCTGTCATGGCGCGGCATCACAGCAGATATCATCGAAACCAGCGCGGGCAGGCGTAGCGACGGCCAGGCAGTGCTCAATGCCGTAACCGAGCTTGGTGCAGATCTTCTGGTCATGGGGGCCTATTCCCACAGCCGCCTGCGGGAACTGATCCTTGGCGGGGTGACCCAGGAGGTGATCGAAGGCAGCACGATCCCGGTCCTGATGACTCACTAGAGCGCCAACCCCGGTCCATCTGATCACAGATTGGTGAAGGTCGACGGGCTGTACGGTCCGGGTCTCGCGGTTTTCGTGCTCGCGGCGTTCACGCGGGAATGTGATCGCTTGTGATTCCCAATTTCTCTCCGGTCATGCCAATACTTTTCTTGCACGGCGAATGACGTCGTTATCGCCTCGGCGGTATGCGGGGCAGACGCAGTCACTTTGCAAGGAAAGGTGTTTTTATGCAGAACAATCCCTCGTTGAAAACGGTGGCTATCGTCGCTTCGGCTATGGCGGTCGCCCTGTCCATGACCTCAACCCAGGCGTTGGCCGGCAAGAACAGCATGGAAAAATGTTACGGTGTCGCCAAGGCCGGCAAGAACGATTGCGCGGCGGCGGGCAACAATTCCTGTGCCGGCACATCGACCAAAGACGGTGACCCGAAAGCCTGGATTCTGGTACCGAGCGGAACCTGCGACAAGATCGTTGGCGGCAGCACTGAGCCGCGCGAAAGCTAAACCGGGAATGGTTTGATGGCGGCTGTCCCTTCGACGATCACGGACCGCATTGCCCAAGGCCGCCGTCCGACCCTGTTTCCCGGT
>RFJA01000283.1 GCA_003695065.1 Alphaproteobacteria bacterium | reverse complement strand
GTATGGGGCCAGTTCCTGCGCGAGGCTTACGGCAAGGGCGTTGGTGCCGCCCCGTGCCGCACAGTAGATGGAATAGTTGGGCAGGCCACGCAGCGGGGCAGCCGACGACAAGAACAGCACCTTGCCGCGCTTGCGCGCTTTCATCGAAGGCACCACCGCGGCCGTCATGGCGAAAGGCGCCACGACAATGGCCTGAAGGGCCTGATTGAGATCATCGAGACTGGCGTCTTCGATGGGGGCCCGCACCGCGGGCGCGAAATCGTTGTTGACCAGCACGTCCACCGCGCCCCATTGCTGGGCAATTGTATCCACAAGCTGCCGCGGGTCCTGATCGCCGATCGGATGGATGCGCTTGCTTTGCGTACCAAAGGCGTTGCGCGCACCCGGATCGCGAAACGTCTCGTCATGTGCAATGACGGTGGCACCGGCATCGGCCAGCGCGCGGGCCGCTGGCAGCCCAACAAAATGACGAACATTGGTGACCAGAACAACCTGTCCGTTAAGCATCCCTCTCTCCCTTAAAGGTCGGGAGTATACACTGGCGGCATGGTACCACCAAAAGACGGGGACACGTGACTGAAGCCCGATCAGGGCAGACAACCACACCCACGGCATGGTATGAGCGCCAACATGACACAGACGACTTCGACGCCTGCGACCCGGCCAGTGCACGCCCGTGGCGCGAGCGGTGTGCTGCGCGTGGTTCTGGGCCCCACCAATACCGGCAAAACCCACCTGGCGGTGGAACGGATGCTCGGCCACAGTTCGGGCATGATCGGGCTACCGTTGCGTCTGCTGGCCCGGGAAATCTATGACCGGGTGGTGGCGATCAAGGGCGTATCCTCGGTCGCCCTGATCACCGGAGAAGAAAAAATCATTCCCGAGCACGCGCGCTATTTCATCTGCACCGTGGAGGCCATGCCCGTGGACCATACGGAGGGCGGCGACGTGGCGTTTCTGTGCGTTGATGAAATCCAGCTTTGCGCCGACCCGGACCGCGGTCATGTGTTCACCGACCGCCTGCTCCGGGCGCGAGGCCGGGAGGAGACGATGTTTCTCGGGGCCGCTACCATGCGCAGCGTGCTTGAGCAGATGCTGCCCGAGGCCGAGTTTATCACCCGCCCCCGCTTTTCCGAACTCACCTACACCGCCCCTCGGAAACTGAGCCGCCTGCCACGACGCTCCGCCGTTGTGGCGTTTTCGGTACCCCAGGTCTACGCCATGGCCGAGATGGTGCGCCGCCAGCGCGGCGGTGCGGCGGTGGTGCTTGGCGCCTTGAGCCCGCGCACCCGCAACGCCCAGGTCGATCTCTACCAGAATGGTGATGTGGACTATCTGGTCGCCACTGACGCCATCGGCATGGGGCTCAACATGGATATCGACCATGTGGCCTTTGCCGCCACATCCAAATTTGACGGGGAGACGATCCGTGACCTGACCGCCGCCGAAGTGGGTCAGATCGCGGGGCGGGCGGGGCGCCATATGAACAGTGGCACCTTCGGTCTGATTGCCGAGGCCGAGGGCACGGCCACGATGGATCAGCATATGATCGAAGCGGTGGAGCAACACCGGTTCAAGCCGGTGCGCACACTCAACTGGCGCAACGCGGATCTCGACTTTTCAAGCCCGCGCGCGCTCATTCGGAGCCTTGATGCAGCGCCCCGGGAGGTACTCTTTCGGCGGGGGCGCGAAGCGTCAGACCTTGCAGCGCTCCGGTGGATCGACCGGGCTGGCGCGCTCCGAGGACTGCGGCTTTCTCAGGCGTTGACCCGACGACTGTGGGACGCCTGTCAGATACCAGATTTTCGCAAGGTATCGCCGCAAGATCACGCCCGGCTGTGCCTCGGTGTCTTCGAGTTTCTGACAGGCGGCGACGAGGTTCTGCCGGAAGACTGGTTCGACCGCCAGATCAAGGCGCTCGACCGGGTCGACGGAACCATCGAAACACTGATGCAGCGTATTGCCTACATCCGGACCTGGACCTATGCTGCCAACCGGCCGGACTGGCTTGCCGACCCCGGCTATTGGCAAGGGCGAACCCGCGCCGTTGAAGACCGGTTGTCGGACGCACTGCACGATCGATTGCGGCAGCGATTTGTGGACCGGCGAACCGCGGTGCTGATGCGGGAGTTGAGAAGGAAAGACACCCTGATGGCGGTGGTGCATGATGAAGGAAAGGTAATGGTCGAGGGCCAGCACATCGGCAGGCTCGAAGGCTTCCGGTTCGTCCCCGATGAAACCGCGCTCACCCAGGACGACAAAACACTGCGCCACGCCGCCGACCGGGCACTGGTGCACGAAATTGCCCGGCGCGCCTCCCAACTGGCGGAAGCGGACGACAGTGCGTTCACGCTGGACCTGGCGGACGCACCAACCGAAAGCCGAATCCTGTGGAACGGCATGGCGGTAGCCCGTTTGCAGGCAGGCGACAGTCCGCTTCGTCCACGGGCCGAGCTATTGCCCGCGCCGCTTCTGACGGGTGAGCCGCAACGCCGGGCCGAAGAACGGCTCAACCGCTGGCTTGCAGACTATCTCAGGACCAAACTCGCCCCCCTGTACCGGCTGGAGACTGCGCTTGACGACCCCGATTGCATCACCGGTCTTGCCCGGGGGCTGGCGTATCAACTGGTGGAAAATCTTGGCACCCTGCCGCGCGAACGCGTAGCCGATGAATTCCGCCAGGTGGACAAGGACGGACGGCGCCAGATGCGCAGCCTTGGCATCTGGCTGGGTGCGGCAAGCTTTTATCTGCGGCAAATCCTGAAGCCCGAAGCGGCGCGGCTGCGCCTGTTGTTGTGGGCGGTCCACGGTGACGCGCGCAACCTTCCCACCCCGCCGACACCGGGCCTGATTACCATTCCAACCG
>RFJA01000282.1 GCA_003695065.1 Alphaproteobacteria bacterium | reverse complement strand
TCTCCAGCTTTTCGGGTCCGAAAATGCGTTCGATCTCGGCGTAATGGCGTTCTGAATAGGGTGCGATTCGGGCGACCAGCGTGCGGCCCGCCTTTGTCACAGAAATGAGCGCGCGGCGTTGATCCTTCTTCGCAGGGCGACGTTTGATCAGCGCCCTGGCTTCCAGGTTTTGCAGGATTCGTGACAGGCTGGGCATCAGAATGAAACTGCGCCGGGCGAGCGCCGTAACTTCCGGTCCCCCGGCGCCAACCCCGGCGCGCAGCACACGCCACTGTTGTTCAGTCAGGTCGTGGGCTCTGAGTAGGGGACGAAAGCGGCTCATCACCGATTCGCGGGCCTTGAGCAGTGCCATGGGCAAGGAGCGTGCAAATTCCCGCATAGGAATCGTCGGTGTTTCGCTGTCGCCCCTTGCAGGGTTGTCCTGGTCTGAATTCATCGCATCCACAGTTTTCTCCCCCTGCAGAGAATCGGGTGGAAATGCGGGTCAACCCTCATCTCTTATTTCGTTGGTCAGAACGCCAACGTTTGATACCTGCACCTCAACCACATCACCGGGGGAGAGATATTGGGGCGGGTCAAGTCTTGCGCCCGCCCCGGTCGGCGTTCCGGTAAGGATCACATCTCCGGGCTTCAAAGTCGAGAAGGTAGAAATGTAGCTGATCAGGCGGGCAAAAGGGAAAATAAGATTGGCTGTGGTGTCCTGCTGGCGGATTTCTCCGTTGACTCGGGTGATCAGCGGTATGTCGTCGAGATCCGCGAACTCGTCAACCGTCGTCATCCAGGGGCCCATGGAACCACTGCGGTCGAAGTTTTTGCCCTGGGTTACGTTGAACTTGCCGTGACGCACCCAGTCCCGCAAGGTGCCATCATTGGCGCAGGTGAGCCCCGCGATATGGTCGCGCGCTTTGAACTCGGGAATCCGTCGGCCACCTTTTCCTATGATCAGGGCAATCTCCCCTTCATAGTCCAGTTGCCCGGATTCCGGTGGGCGAAGAATCGGCTCGTTGTGGCCAACGAACGAGTCGGGGGTACGCAGGAACAGGCTGGGATAGCGTGGCGCCTCGGAATTGTCGGCATATTCCGTGTTGCGGTTGGGATAGTTGACGCCGACACAGAAGATCTTTTCCGGGCCAGGAATCGGCGGCAGATAGCGCACATTGTCGGGGTCAAAGTCGGGACTTTCCCGCTCGGCCAGATCGCGCATCCGGTCGAGCGCGCCAGCGTTCAAGACAGCCTTTAGGTCGGGGTATTCAAGGCCGATGCGTGCCCCGATGTCGATGATGCCGTCCCAGGTCACGACGCCATAGGTCGGCCCTCGGCCGTTGGCAAAGCTGACCAGCTTCATGGTGATTGCTTCTCCCCCAGAAGTCCGGCGCGCGCGAGGACGGTATCAAGACGCGTTGCAAGATCCGGCGTAGCCGGCAGCATGGGCAGACGGTGTTCGTTGTGGGTCAGGATTCCGAGGCGTTTCATCATGTATTTCACGGGGATGGGATTGGTATCGAAAAACACGGCCCGGTTGATCTCGAACAGCCGCTGATGAATCGTGCGGGCGCTTTCAAGGTCGCCCTTCCATACCGCCTCGCACATGTCGGCAAGGATGCGCGGGCACAGGTTTCCGACCGCATTCATCAGGCCGCAGGCGCCTACCGCCATCATTGGGAAGCTCAGTTCCTCAAGCCCGACAAAAATCCGGAAATCGTCCCCAAAGGCGTCGAGGCATTCCGATACGAAACCAAGGTCGTTGACCGCGTGCTTCATGCCGATGAAGGTGGGGGAACGTTCCCGCAACGCCTTGAGCGTATCGAGCGTAACGCTGACCGCTGTGCGCCCGGGGATGTGGTAGATCATCCAGGGCAGATCGTGGCGTTCGGCCAGCGCCTCGTAATAGGCCACCAGACCGCGTTGGGGCGGGCGAATGTAATAGGGAGTCACGATCAACAGGGCATCAACCCCGGCCCGGGTCGCATGATCGGTCAGGGCGATGGTTTCCGCCAGCGACTGGGACCCCGTGGCGGCGATGATGGGAATCCGGCCACGGGCTGTGGCAACCGCTGTGTCGACCAGTCGGTTGCGTTCCTCAACGGTCAGGGTTGAGGGTTCCGCCGTGGTGCCGTTGACCAGAATGCCGTGGGACCCGTTGTCGATCTGAAACTCCACCATGCGGGCGTAGGCATCGTAATCCACCGCGCCGTTGCGCAGGGGAGTGACCAGGGGGGGAAAAGACCCTCGGATCCGGGGAAGGGTGGGTGCCATGAACGCCTGCGTTGCCGAATTTGCGACAGGACCGGCAGATCATCCATGAAGGCTGCTTGACCGGTCCGCCAATCTGTTCTACAGTTAACACGTTAAATATATTGCGGAGACTTGTCAATTCCGTTTCCGCTTCGAGGGTTTTTCCATGCCCCATCTAACCATCGAATATTCGGCAAACCTGGAAAGCCGTGTGACCATTGCGGACGTCGTGGCGGCCATCCACCAGGCGGCGATTGAAACCGGTCTGTTCCCGATTGGAGGTATCCGAACCCGCGCCGTGCGGCGCGATCATTATGTCATCGCGGATGGGGACCCGGACAATGCTTTCGTCCATCTGGTGGCGCGCATCGGTCACGGTCGGGATGAAGAGGCGCGGCGCCAGATCACGGATCGGCTGTTCGGCGCGTTGTGTGACGTGCTGGACGAGGCCTTTTCGGCATCGCCGCTTGCTGTCTCCTTCGATCTGGAGGAGATGAATCCTCGGTTCAGCCGACGGAAAAACAACCTTCACGACAGGCTGCGTAACGGGGCGAAAGGATCGTCAACGTAATGGTTACCCTATCCGACAATCTCGCGCGGGCCAAGCGGCATCTGAAGCGATTTGCCGATACGCCGCTTGGGCATTTCATCAACGGTGAAACCGTTCCAGCCGCCGAGACGTTTGAAAACCGCACCCCCGTTGACAACAGCCTTCTCGGCCATGTGGCGCGCGGCACACCAGCGGACGTGGATCACGCGACAGCGGCGGCGCGAGACGCCTTTGCCCCGTGGCGTGACACGCCAGCCACGAAGCGCAAGGGCATCCTGCATCGCATGGCCGACCTGATCGAGCAACGGGCTGAGGAGATTGCACTCGTTGAGTCCATGGATACCGGCCAGCCGATCCGCTACATGAGCAAGGCGGCGGCACGCGGTGCCGCCAATTTCCGTTTTTTTGCCGACCGCGCGAGCGAAGCGGGGGACGGTCTGGCGCTTCCCGCCGACCATCATGTGAATTACACCTTGCGCCAGCCCATAGGCCCGGTCGGGGTGATTACCCCATGGAACACGCCGTTTATGCTTGCCACCTGGAAGATTGCGCCGGCATTGGCCGCCGGATGCACGGTGGTGCACAAGCCGGCGGAGTTCAGCCCGCTGACGGCAACGCTGCTGGTCGAAATAGCCGCCGAGGCCGGCCTGCCGCCCGGTGTTCTCAATCTGGTTAATGGACTGGGCGAAGAAGCGGGTCGGGCACTGACCGAGCACCCGGCAATCAGGGCGATCGCATTCGTCGGCGAGTCGATCACCGGAAGCCGCATCATGGCCCAGGGCGCTTCGACGCTGAAGCGCGTGCATTTTGAACTGGGCGGCAAGAATCCGGTGATCGTGTTTGATGACGCGGATCTGGAACGGGCGCTCGATGCCGTGGTGTTCATGATTTACAGCCTGAATGGGGAACGCTGCACATCGTCAAGCCGCCTTTTGGTCCAGAAATCCATTCATGATGCGTTTGTGGCGAACCTGGTTCGGCGCGTGGAGAAGATCAGGATCGGTCATCCGCTGGACCCGGCCACCGAAGTCGGTCCGCTGATTCACCCCGTTCATCGCAGCAAGGTCATGGGTTACATGGATGTGGCGCGCGAAGAAGGCGCCACCATTGCGGTCGGTGGATCGGTGGCCGACGCCCTTGGCCCCAATTACGTAAAACCCACTCTGTTCACCAACGCCCGCAATACCATGCGCATTGCGCAGGAGGAGATCTTCGGACCGGTGCTGACCGTCATTCCTTTCGACGATGAGGCCGAGGCGGTGGCGCTTGCCAATGATGTGGCCTACGGTCTGGCGGGCTATGTGTGGACCGGTGACGTTGGCCGCTCCCATCGCATGGCGCGGGATCTGGAAGCCGGCATGGTATGGATCAATTCCGACAATGTGCGCCACCTGCCGTCCCCTTTTGGCGGCATGAAGGCCAGTGGGATCGGTCGCGATGGTGGCGACTACAGCTTCGACTTCTACATGGAAACCAAGAATGTCTGCGTCGCCTTGGGGAGCCACAGGATCCCCAAACTTGGCGTGACCTAGCGGACAGGAGAGATCAGTCATGGGAAAGATCGTGCTTGCCGCCAAGATCACCCACGTGCCGACCATCTGGCTGTCCGAACATGTGGAAAAGCACAAGGGAATCCGCCAGTCCGCCATCGACGGGTTGCGGGAGCTTGGCCGCCGCGCCGCGGCCCGCGGGGTTGACACCTTCGTCGTGTTTGACAGTCACTGGATCGTCAACCAGGGCTTTCACCTGAACGCCAGTGCGCGATTGAAAGGTCGATTCACCAGCCATGAGCTGCCCCATTTCCTGTTTGATATGGATTACGATTATCGGGGGGATGCGGATCTTGCCCGGCTCATTGAAAAATACGGTAACGAAGCCGGACTGAAGACTCTGGCCCACGATGTGCCGGGGCTTGGCTTCGAGTACGGTACCCTGATTCCCATGCATCACATGAACCGGGACGCCAGGGCGCGGGTGCTGTCGGTGGCCTGCGACCAGTTCGCGGATGTGGATGAGAACCGCCGCTTCGGGGCGGCCGTTGCCGAAGCGGTTCGGGCCAGCGATCGCAAGGTTGCGTTGCTGGCATCGGGGTCCTTGTCCCATCAGTTCTGGCCCAACGCGCTGTCGGCAAAGGGCCTCAACACGGTCAACGGGGAGTTCAATCGCCAGGTCGATCTGCGGGTGCTGGAGCTTTGGGAGAGCGGGCGGATCCGCGAATTTCTGGATATGCTGCCCGACTACGCGGAGCGCTGCCACGGAGAGGTCAGGATGGCGGATACCGCCATGCTGTTCGGTGCCTTGGGGTGGGACAGCTATAACGGCAAGGGCGAGATCCTGACGCCCTATTTCGGCAGTTCCGGCACCGGCCAGTGCAACGTGGAATTTCCTGTCACTTAAGCTTCAGTCGGACCTTAACGATGGCCGGTTCACCGTCCACTGCCTCACGTGTGAACCCCAGGTCGTCACAGATGGCGAGCATGCGCTTGTTTTCCCGAAGCACGTCGCCCCAGACTTCGCCAATTCCGCGGGCCCGGGCGTAATCGGTTATCCGCTCCATCATCATGTGGCCCAGACCAAGGCCCGAGACGTCGTGTCGGACCAGAATGGCGTATTCGGCCCGCTCGTTGTCCGGATCAGCGGTCAGGCGGACAACCCCGAAGATTTCAGCTTCGCCCGGAATACCCGGTTCGGTCAGGACCAGTGCCATTTCCCGGTCATAGTCGATCTGGGTGAACCGCGCAGCCTGAACATGGGGTAGGGTCTTGATCGGCGCGAAAAACCGCATCCGGATTTCATCAGGGGTCAGTTTGGCGAAGGTGGCTTGGAGCGCCGGCTCATCCTCGGGCATGATCGGGCGCAGCAGAAATTCACGCCCGTCTACGGTTGTCAGACATCCTTCCAGTTCCCTGGGGTAGGGACGGATGGCAAGGCGTTCGGTTGGCGGTCTGTCATTCTTCGCAATCCGGATCCGCGCGTCCAGAGCAACAACGCCTTCCGGGTCAGCAACCAGCGGGTTGATGTCGAGTTCCATAATCTCGCCGTGGTCCACTACCAGCTGGGATATCCGGGTAAGTGTTGTGGCGACCGCCTCAAGATTGGCGGCGGGGCGATCGCGGAAGCCTCGCAGCAGCTTGTAGACGCGCGTGCGGCTGATCACCTCGTGGGCCAGGCGAAGGTTCAACGGTGGCATGGCAAGTGCCCGGTCACCGATAATCTCCACCGCGGTGCCGCCGTGACCAAACAGGATCATCGGCCCAAACAAAGGGTCGCAACTAACCCCAACGATCAGTTCATGGCTGTGCCGGCGTCTCACCATTTCTTCCACGACGAATCCACTCATCACGGCTTGCGGTTTTGCCCGTTGCACGCGGGCCCGCATTTGCGCGGCTGCCCGCCCGACCGCCTCGGGGCCCTCCAGATCAAGCGCCACGCCACCGACATCCGACTTGTGGGTGATATCGGGCGAAAGGATCTTGAGCGCAACCGGCGCAGCGATCCTTGCCGCCGCATCCGCTGCGTCGGTCTCGTCGCGGACGACTACACGTCGCGGCACTGCGATGCCATAGGCTTCCAGGACGGCTTTGGCTTCCGGATCCGTCAGCCAGGCGCGTCCGTCGCCAATCGCATTGTCAATCACGGCACGGACAGCCTGCTGGTCAGGTTCGAATTGGTCCGGTATCGAACGTGGCGTTTCCATAAGAGCGATCTGATTGCGGCGATACGTCACCAGATGCATGAAGGCCCGGATCGCGGAATGGGGTGTGTCATAATTCGGTAGGCCCGCCGCCGCAAATATCTGCCGGGCCCGGCGGACCGCGTGGTCGCCAAGCCAGTTGGCGAGAACCGTTTTTGACGTTGTTCGGGCGGTTTCGATTACCGCCTTGGCGGCTTCGGTGGCGTCGGCCACGGCAGTGGGACAATGGAAGGCAATCACGCCGTCCACGCCCTCGTCGGCGAGAACCGCTTCCATGGCGCCTTTGTAGCGCGAACCGGGGGCGTCGCCGATGATGTCCACCGGATTCGCCCGAGACCAGGTTTTGGGCAATATCCTGTCGAGTGTGGCGATGGTCTCGGCAGACAGAGCCGCCAATCGCCCTCCCATATCGCTCAGGGAATCCGCGGCCAGTACTCCGATCCCGCCTCCGTTGGTGACCAGCGCTAGCCGGTCGCCATGGGGCAGATCGATCTGGCTCAATGTCTCGACCGCGTCAAACAGCTCCTCCAGCGTGAGCACGCGCAACATCCCGGCTCGGCGGACCGCTGCGTCATAGACATCGTCGGCCCCCGCCAGCGCCCCGGTATGAGTGGCAGCGGCCCGGGCCCCTTCGGGATGGCGGCCAGCCTTGACCACAATCACGGGTTTCATCCTGGCGGCAGCTCTAGCGGCGGACATGAACTTGCGGGCATGGGTCACGGCTTCGATATAGAGCAGGATGGCGTGAACGTCCGGATCATTGGCCAGGTAGTCCAGCATGTCGCCAAAGTCGACGTCGCTCATATCACCAAGGGATACCAGATGGGAAAATCCGATATTGCGACCCGTGGCCCAGTCGAGCACCGAGGTCAGAATCGCACCCGATTGCGCCACGAATGCGATGCGCCCCGGTCGCGCAGCAACATGTGCGAAGCTCGCATTGATACCCTTTCCGGGCACCAGGATGCCCAGGCAATTGGGACCGATCACCCGCAACAGATGCGGTTTGGCTGCGTTAAGCATCTGTTGTCGTAGCTCGGCTCCCACCGGGTCATTGCCCTCGCCAAAGCCGGCTGAAATGACCACCGCGCCGCGGGTCCCGGCCGCACCAAGTTCGGCTATGATCCCGGGGATGGTGGGAGGCGGAGTGGCAATAACCGCGAGGTCCGGGACCATGGGCAGACTTGCGATATTCCGATAGGTGGCAACGCTGTGAATGTGGTCAGCATTGGGGTGTATTGGCATGACGGGGCCTTGAAAGCCGCCCTCGAACAGGTTTTGCGCTAGGACCGAACCCAGCGAACCCGTCTGACGGCTTGCGCCGATGATGGCGATGGAGCGGGGCGCGAACAAAGCATCGAAATTGCGGATCGTCATATCCGATTCCTTCTTCCAACCGATGGGAAGAGTTGCATAATCCGGGCGCGAAGTCTTGCGGTCATACCCACCCCCATACCTTTATCTGAATAACAGCGACCCTTTCGTGACTGTTGCGCAGGCGCTAGACTGCTCAATCCTGTTCACGAGTAAGGGGTGCTCCGAGACATGAACCTGACGCCGCTTCCCCCGGAAAAACTGACCGTCCGTTTCGATCCCGGGGCGCTGGGTTTTGAATCAACCGAAGAGCTAGAAGATCTGGATGTTTCGCTTGGCCAGAGCCGCGCACTCGAAGCCATCGAGTTCGGGGCCGACATGCCGCGGCCCGGCTACAACCTCTTCCTGCTGGGGTCAGAGGGTGCCGGCAAGTACGAGACCATCATGGCGCGGCTCAGTGCCAAGGCCGCCGATGGACCTGCGCCCGATGACTGGGTGTACGTCAACAACTTCGAGGTTTCCCACAAACCCCGTGCGATCAGGCTCCCCAACGGTCGGGGAAAGGAACTGGCCGAGGCCATGGCTCGGCTTGTGGAGGATGTGCGGGGCGCAGTCCCCAGCCTGTTCGAACGCGAGGAAAATCAGCGCCGGCTGCAGGAGATTCAGGAAGAATTCCAGCAAAAGCAGCAGGACGCGTTCGATGCACTGCGCAAGAAGGCCAACGAACGCTCCATCGCCCTGATCCGGACCCCCATGGGATTCGGATTCGCGCCCATGCGCAATGACGAGGTGATGAAGCCCGAAGTATTCGAGAAGCTGCCCGAGAGCGAGCGCCGGCGGATCGAGCAGGATATCGAGGCATTGCAAGCCGAGTTGCAGGACATCGTGCGCCAGATTCCGGCCTGGGATCGGGAGCGGCGCGCGGCGATGCGCGACCTGAACAGGGAGATTGTCGCATTTGCCGTCGACTCTTCCATCGAACTGATTCGTGACCAATTCAAGGACCTGCCGCAGGTGGTGGACTATCTTGCTGCGGTGCGTGCCGACCTCGTCGAAAACTTTGCGTCCATCATGGCAGCCGAGCAAGCGGCTTCCCAGGCTCAGGCCGAGAACGAGGAGACCGTTGACGCAGGACGGTCCAGCGGATTCGAAATCACCGGCTTCGATCGCTACAGGGTCAATGTTCTGGTTGGCGACGAGAGCGGGACGGGAGCGCCGGTGGTCTACGCCGACAATCCAACCATGCCCAATCTGATCGGGCGGGTTGAACATGTGTCACGTTACGGCGCTCTGGTGACGGATTTTACCCTGATCAAGCCGGGCGCGTTGCATCGGGCCAATGGCGGGTACCTGGTGATCGACGCGCGCCAGCTTCTGATGCAACCCCTTTCTTGGGAGGCGCTCAAGCGGGCCCTCAAGGCCCGGAGCATCACCATCGAATCGCCGGCCCAGATGCTGAGCCTGGTCAGCACCATATCACTGGAACCGGAGCCCATTCCTCTCGATGTCAAGGTGGCGCTCTTCGGCGACCGGTTTCTCTACTATATGCTCAGCCAGCTTGATCCGGAGTTTCTCGACCTGTTCAAGGTGGAAGCGGACTTCGACGATGAATTGGCCCGCAGTCCCGAAAACGAACTGGCGTTTGCCCGGCTGATTGCAACGCTGGCGCGGCGCGCGCAGATGCGTCCCTTCGATGCGGCCGGGGTGGCCAGGGTTATGGAGCAGGCGGTGCGGATTGCCGGCGACGCGACCAAGCTCACGCTGCATCGCCGGTCCCTTGTCGATCTGATGCAGGAATCCGACTTTTTTGCCACCAGGGAAGGGGCGGCGCGGATCACCGACACACATGTTCAGCAGGCGATCGACGCGCAGATCCGACGCGCCGATCGGATTCGGGAAAAAAGCCATGAAGCGATTACCCGCGACATCGTGCTGATCGACACCGAAGGGGCAGAAGTCGGGCAGATCAACGGTCTGGCGGTGTTGCAGCTTGGCCGCTTTGCCTTCGGCCGGCCGTCCCGGATCACGGCGCGGGTCCGGCTGGGCAGTGGCAAGCTGATTGATATCGAACGGGAAGCCAAACTGGGTGGTCCGCTTCATTCCAAGGGGGTTCTGATCCTGTCCGGCTTTCTGCAGGCGCGCTACGCCGTGGATAGTCCGTTCTCGCTCGCAGCAACGCTCGTCTTCGAGCAATCTTACGGTGGCGTCGATGGTGACAGCGCGTCGAGTGCCGAGCTTTACGCGTTGCTCTCCGCCCTGTCCGGCCTTCCCATACGACAGGATCTGGCGGTCACTGGGTCGGTCAACCAGCGGGGCCAGGTCCAGGCCATTGGCGGGGTCAACGAGAAAATCGAGGGTTTTTTCGATATCTGCGCTGCGCGCGGCCTGACCGGAAACCAGGGCGTTCTTATCCCCAAGGCCAATGTCGAGCATCTGTCACTGCGCGGCGACGTGATCGAAGCGGTGAAATCGGGAAAATTCGCGGTTTACGCGGTGGAGACCATTGATCAGGGAATCGCGCTTCTGACCGGGTGCGAGGCGGGTGAGCGTGGCAGTGACGGCGCTTTTCCTGCAGACTCGGTCAACGGGCTGGTGGAACAGCGGCTCCGGTCATTCGCCAGGGCGCGTCAGGCGTTCGGGCGGCAGGCAGACGGCGAGCCTCGGGAAAGGAGCGGGTCATGAATGACGACACCACGCCCGGAAATCCACTCAGCCGCATTCTGGTGGTTCTTGACCCTTCGGCCGAGACGAGATCGCTGCTTGACTATGCGGCGGAGCTTGCTGCGGAGCTGGGAGTCCCGTTGGTGGGGGTGTTTGTGGAAGACACCGATATCGCGGAGTTTGCAGAATTGCCGTTCGCCCGGGAGATCTGTATCTCAGCCGGCACGGTCCGCGCGTTGTCCCGCCAGCGGATGCAAAGCTATTTCCGGGCCGAGGCCGCTCGATTGCGCCGCGCGCTTGAGGCTGCGGGGCGCGCCCGGAGAATTTCCTGCAGCTTCGAATTGCGCCGTGGGCGGGTTGAAACCGAACTGGCCGCCATCGTGCAGGATCGGGACCTGATCGCAATCGCACCGGGGTTTGGCACGGTCGTGCGGGCGCGCGATCATGACATTCTGGGCCGACTGAGCGGCAGTGCCGCCGCCGGTTTTCTGGCGTTCAGCCAGCGCAGGGTCGTGCGGGATGGTATCCTCGCCGTCTTCACCGGCAGTCCAGAGTCAGAACGCGCGGTGGCGCTCGGTGCCACCATTGCCGGGCGCCGGGGCGTTCCTCTGCGCGTAGTGGTCGCGGGTCCTGCCCTGGAACCGGCTATGGGGGAGGCGGTTCAACGGCTCGCGCGGGGTGTCGACCGGGTCGAGGTCATGGCCGGGGAGGGACGGGTTGCGGACATGCTCCGCACCCTCGTGCCGCCCCCGCAGATGGTTGTCTTGCCAGCAGATCTTTCGGGCGACGAACTGAAACGGATCCGGAAACTGGATTTGCCGCTTCTGGTGATACGGCGCACCTGACAGGGGGAGTAATGGAGAACATGCAGTATCCAGTCTTGGCCCTCGGATTCCGGCCATTCTTCTTGCTGGCGGCGCTCGTCTCGGCGATCTGGATTCCGCTGTGGATGCTTTTTTTCTACGGGTTGATTCGTCTGGAGCCGGCGCTGCCGGGCAGCCTGTGGCATGGTCACGAGATGATTTTTGGCTATGCAGGGGCGGTGATAGCCGGGTTTCTGCTGACCGCCGTGCGCAACTGGACCGGCGAGGATACCGCGGTAGGAGCATGGCTCGGCGGCCTGGTGGTCCTCTGGATGCTCTCCCGGGTGATGAATCTGGTGGTCGGATTACCGCCGGTGGCTCTGGCCATCATCGACCCGCTGTTTTTCCTGTTTCTGGCAGTGGGCCTGTTCCGCCCACTGTGGCGCACAGGGAACCGGCGCAATCTGCCCATGGTGGTGATTGTCCTGCTGTTCGGCGCGCTTGACTGCCTCACCCATCTGGGGGATCTCGGTGGAACCGGCTGGCCCGCGCAAAATGCCCTCAGGGTCGCGGTCGATCTCGTGGCTGTCCTGATGGTTCTGATTGGCGGCCGGGTGATCGCCATGTTTACCCGGAACGCGGTGCCCGAAGCGCCGGTACACCGGGTCGCGTGGTTCGACCGCCTCGCGATTGGGGGCGTGGTCGCGGCACTGGTGATGGAATTGGTATTCGGGCTTGAGCCCCTGACCGCAGCCGTTTTCGTGCTGGCGGGTCTTGCCAATATTCTCCGCTTGTCGACCTGGGGCGGGCTCGCCACCCTCCAAAAGCCAATTCTCTGGGTACTCCACCTGGGTTATCTGTGGATCGGTATTGGCCTTTTGCTGCGCGGGGCCAGCGTGTTTGTCGCGGCCGTTCCGGAGGACATGGGACTCCACGCCCTCACTGCCGGTGCTATCGGGACGCTGACACTGGGCATGATGACGCGAGTCTCGCTTGGCCATACCGGCCGCCCGATTGTCGCCCCTCGGGTTAGCACCATAGGTTTTGTTCTGGTCTCTCTGTCGGCCTTGATCCGGATGCTCGGCTCAGTTTTGAGCGTCTATCACGATGCTCTGGTTGTCGTTTCAGCCGGGTTGTGGGCCCTGGCGTTTGCAGCGTTCCTGCTTAACTTTTTCCCGATCCTCACCGCGCCACGAGCCGATGGCAAGCCCGGGTAACTTCCAATCAGAAAGAAGTTTTCCGCATTCCCAAGCCTCGGCGACGCAGACAAATTATTAATAATTGAACGTATAAATTAACGATTTGGCAGTGACCTCCAAGTAGCATGAAGCCGACGAGGGGACTCCATGTCCGGCGAGGTTGCTATGGTCAAGGCTTGCGATACTGGACAAATCGAACGACGGCAGCGCACCCCATGGTGGCGGGCTGTCAAAGCAAGGGTTGCGCGCTGCGCACGGCGCGTGGGTGAACCATTTGGCCGGCTTGCCGGCGATGAAAGAGGCGCGTCGCTGGTCTATTTCGGCGCCGTCTTTCTGCCACTTTTTGCAGTAACCGGGCTCGCGGTGGATGCGTCACGCGCCTATATTGTCCGCGCCCAATTGCAGAAGTCCATTGACGCGGCAGGCTTGGCGGCTGGTCGTGTGGCCTATACCGACCATGCGGTGGATGATGCGCGCGCCTATTTCGACGCAAACTTTCCCGACGGCTTCATGGGAGCAACCGTAACCGCGTTCAATGTTGAGTTTGATGACTCCAAGGAAAATGTGGACGTTACGGTCTCTGCAACCATGCCAACGACCTTCATGCAGGTTTTTGGCAAGGATACCATGTCGGTGTCATCCGCGACCACCATTCACCGTGACAACCAGGGCATGGAGCTGGCACTGGTCCTCGATGTGACTGGCTCCATGTTTAGCGGGAATCACATTGCTGGGCTTCGTGACGCCACCAGGGAGCTTATCGAAATCCTGTTTGGCGATGAGACGGAAAACGATTACCTCTGGGTCAGCATGGTGCCCTACACCGCCACCGTCAATATTGGCGGCCACCGGACCAACTGGCTGGTTGCTGGTGATCCGGCTGTATCGTCACCCTCAAACTGGGCACCATCCGTCTGGAAGGGTTGCGTCATGGCGCGTCCGACGCCGGTTGACGCCGACGACACGCCGCCGCCGGTGGTTGCGGGCGGCATAGGCTTCGAATCGTATTTCTATGCTGCGGGTACCGATAATGCCTGGGACAACGGGTCCAACCCCCCAGACGAAACATGGCAGTCCAGGAACAATGCACGCGGCCCAAACCTTGGCTGCGGGCCGGAGATCGTCTCGCTAACCAATCAGAAACAGACTCTTCTGGATGCCGTGGACGATCTTAATCCCTGGAGCCGTGGGGGTACGACGGGGAACCTTGGTCTGTCCTGGGGCTGGCGCACGATTTCGCCAAGGTGGCGGGGTCTTTGGGGTGGCCATACGCCGTCCATCTATCCACTCGCCTATGACGAGCCCCAGATGCAGAAGGTGGTAATCGTGCTGACAGATGGTCAGAACCAGTTCTATGACTGGCCCGGGAAGTATACCTGGAACGGCGAAACCCCACCCAACGGAAACGGCCCTGACGGGTCGGATTTCACGGCCTACGACCGTCTGGACAATTTCGCCGATGCACATGGCGAGTCTTGGTCTCTCAGCGAGGCCCGTGATGAACTCGACAGCAGAATGGCCGATACGTGTGCTGCGATGAAGGCGGAAGGTATCATCATTTACAGCATCACTTTCGGATCGCCAGACAGCAAGGCCAGGGATCTGTTCCGGGCCTGTGCAACATCCAGCGCACATTATTTCAATTCTCCCGACAACGAGACTTTGGCTCAGCATTTCAAGACGATCGGCCAGCAGCTCAGCAAGTTGAGGGTCGCAAAATGATCTGGCGCAAACTTCGCAAAGATACGCAGGGCGCGACGATGGTCGAATTCGCGTTCACTGCGCCCGTACTGCTCCTTCTGACCATTGGGATGCTCGAAATCGGAATGATTGAATTCATGGGCTCCACCATCGAAAACGCGGTTCTCGACGCGTCGCGATACGGCGCGACCGGTTTCGCGCCTGAAGCGAAAGCGCGGGACGAGGCGATCCGGGAGTCCATCGCAGACTGGACCATGGGACTGGTCGATATGGAGACTGTCAAGATCGAGACAAAGGTATATCCCAGTTTTGACGATATCGGGAAGCCCGAGCCCTACACCGACTCCAACGGCAACGGGAGCTGGGATGTGGGTGAGCCCTATTCGGATATCAACGGCAACGGGCAATGGGATAACGACATGGGCCAGGCCGGTCTTGGCGGTCCGGGAGAGGTGGTTCTGTATCGGGTGGAATATGAATGGGGGATCATGACGCCGCTCATTCAGAACATTCTCGACAACATTACCTTTTCTTCCAGCATCGCCGTGCGCAACGAGCCCTTCTAGGTGGCGGTTATGACAATGTCGATACTCCGGAAACTGTGGAAAGACCGCCGAGGGTCTGCTCTCATCGAAACCGCGCTGGTGGCTCCCATGGCCATGGTGGCGTGTCTTGGACTGATCGAATTTGGCAGTTATATGCTGCTGACCCAGAAGATACAGAACGCCACGATGAATGTGGCCGATCTTGCCGCGCGGGAAGAAGAGATCACCGTTGAGCAGCTTGAAGACTTGCTGCTTTCAGTGGGGGAAGTTATGGCGCCCTTTGATTTTGCCGCTAACGGTGTGGTGATCCTGACCGGCGTCGGGGCAGAAACCGCCGGCGATCCCGAAGTCGTGTGGCAATATGTATCGCCCGATGATGCGACCGTCGTCAGTCAGGTGGGGAGCGTGGGGGGTGCGGCGACGCTCGATCCCAACATCGTCGTCCAGGAGAACGATTCCATTGTCGTTGCAGAGGTTGTCTATACCTACAAAAAATCCTATCTTGGATTGATATCAGACATGCAGATTCGGAAATCTGCCTACTATCGGGCGCGCATCGGGGACTTCCTGTAAAGTCGGTTGTTTCGGGAGCCGTGGGTTTGGCATTGCGTGTAGAAGGGCGTTCGCGTTACCCTTCCGGGGCATGACAAAAAAAACCAGTCGCCCGTCAAACCGGAAATCAATGCCTGCCGGCCTTTCACTGCGAGGGTCGTTGGCCGGTTACCGGCCGGGACCCTTCTATTGCGAAATGCTGGGATTTGGTGATTCCGTCCCTGCGCATACCGCCGATATCGTGAAACGTCTGGGAAAGGTTTCCATTCCCCAACTGCGGCGTCGGGCGCGCGACGCGGAAGCCGAGCTCTTTAATCTCGGGATCACCTTCACCGTTTACAGTCAGGCGAACTCCACTGACCGGATCCTGCCATTTGACGTCATTCCCAGGGTTCTGTCGCCTTCGGACTGGCAGACGCTGGAGGCGGGAATCAGGCAGCGGGTGGCAGCCCTTAATCTCTTGCTCGCAGACGTCTACGGCAAACAGCGCATCTTGAAGGACAAGATTATTCCGCCCGAATTGGTGCTCGGCAACGAGAACTATCGTCCCCAGATGAAGGGTGTGAAGGTGGCCAATGGGACCTACGTTCACGTTTGTGGAATCGATCTGGTGCGGGACGAGAAAGGCGAGTTTCGGGTTCTCGAAGACAACGCCCGTACCCCTTCAGGTGTCTCCTATGTCGTGGAAAACCGCCACCTGATGTTGCGCTCTTTTCCCGACCTTATGGAAGGGGTAGGGGTGCGCCCGGTTTCCGACTACGGGATGCACCTGCAGCGCGCGCTTCGCGAAGTGGCTCCCGGCGGGTCGCGCGATCCCAATGTGGTGCTCCTGTCGCCCGGGTTCTACAATTCAGCCTATTTCGAGCACGTATTTCTGGCCCGGGAAATGGGAGTGCCCCTGGTTGAAGGCCGCGATCTGGTTGTGGACAACGACCGGGTCTACATGAAAACCACCGGTGGGTTGGAGCGGGTGCACGTCATTTACCGGCGGATCAATGATGATTTTCTCGACCCCATGGCATTTCGCAAGGACAGTTTGCTTGGTGTTCCGGGGCTGATGCAAGCCTATGTAAAGGGTAAGGTGACGTTGGCCAATGCCGTGGGAACCGGGGTGGCGGATGATAAAGCCATCTATTCCTATATGCCCCGGGTCATTCGTTATTTTCTCGGCGAAGACCCGATCATTGCCAATGTCGAAACGCATATCTGTGGTGAACGCGAGGGGCTCGCCTACACACTCGACAACCTCGACAAACTGGTTATCAAACCGGTGGGCGAGGCGGGCGGTTACGGGATTGTGATCGGGCCCAAGGCGACGAGGGCCGAGTTGGAGGAATGCCGGGCCAAGATCAAGGCCGATCCGGCCAACTACATCAGCCAGCCGGTGATCAGCCTGTCGGTCAGTCCCACCCTGATCGGCGACAAGGTGGAACCCCGGCATGTGGATCTCAGACCGTTTGCGGTGACAGGGTCGGATACGTGGGTATTGCCGGGAGGGTTGACGCGGGTTGCCCTGCCGCGCGGCTCTCTGGTGGTCAATTCGTCGCAGGGCGGTGGATCAAAGGATACCTGGATCCTTGAATAGTTTGCTCGCACGCTTTGCCGAAAATACCTTCTGGCTCGCCCGATACATGGAGCGGGCCGAGAATCTTGCCCGGATTCTTGATGTGACCAAAACGTTCGTGCGCGATCGGACAGGTGGCCAGGACTGGCTTGCGGTGGTCGAGATCAACGCCGATGAAACGCCGTTTTTTGAACGATATGAAACCGCGTCGGCGCGGCATATCATTAATTTCTATATCGCGGACCGGGACAATCCGACATCAATCATTTCCTCTGTCAGGGCGGCGCGAGAAAACGCTCGCTCCCTGCGTCATCTGATCAGTACCGAGATGTGGTCGCACCTCAACCGGTTTTACAATGCCTTGAATCGACTGTCGCGGTCGGACCTCACGGTGGCGAATCTGTCCAATCTCTGCGAGCGCATCAAATTGGGGTGCCAGGCGCATGTCGGGATCACTGAAGGCACTCTCTATCGTGACCAGGTCTGGTGTTTTTACCATATTGGCAAATATTTGGAACGGGCGGACCAGATCTCACGATTCATCGATACAAAGTACCAGCACCTGAAACGCGTCGAAGCGAGTGAGGACTCGCCCGTTGATGCGGGGCAGTGGAGCGCCGTATTGCGCTCGGTGGCAGGCTATCAGGCGTTTCGGCGCACCCACCCGCGGGGTATGCGCGGGGAGGACGTGCTGCGTTTTCTGTTGCACGATCCGGATTTTTCGCGATCGATTGTGTTTTGCATGACCCAGATACACCAGTCTCTGCGCGACCTGAAGCAGCGTTTCAAGTTGCGTCAAGATCCGGACGCGGATAAAGAAGCCAAGGACATTCTGGATAGCTTACGGGATCGTACTCTGGTTGGTCAGGTTCTGGATGCGCCTCACGCTTTTGCCGATGATTTCCAGAGACGGCTGATCGGGTTGAGTGATCGCCTTGGTCACAGCTATTTCGGCTGGCTGAAATAGCTTGCCCTGCGGCTTGTCAGGACGTCCTAGTATCAACCCGAACAGAATGGCCCGTGTTCTTGGCCTATCCAGGTATTGAATGAAGCGGCTCAAGGTCAACCACCGGACCGTTTATCGCTACAGGCGCCCGGTCTCTTTTGGCGAGCACAGACTGATGCTTCGCCCCCGCGACAGTCACGACTTTCGCTATGTGGATGGTTCGCTGACGCTTTCGCCACCAGCGACCTTGCGCTGGATGCATGACGTATTCGGTAACTCGATCGCGATCGCCGAATTCGAGGGAGAATCCAACGAGCTGAGAATTGAAAGCACCGTCCTGGTGGATCATTATGTATCGGACGAAGTCCTGCCTCACTACCCCATTGAAGACTATGCGCGGACGCTGCCGTTTACCTATCAGCCGGCGGAACAACCTGATCTTGCCAGCAGTATTGCGCGGCATTATTCCGACCCGTCGCACAAGGTCGACCTTTGGGCCAAACAGTTCTTGAATGCTAGCGGGCCGACCGACACGCAGCAGTTCCTCTTCGATCTGACCCGCGCCATCAATGCGCAATTCAAGTACGAGGTCAGGGAGGAGGAAGGGGTCCAGACGCCGGTGGAAACCTTGGCGCGTGGCGCTGGAAGTTGTCGGGATTTTGCTCTCCTGATGATGGAGGCCGTGCGTAGCCTTGGTTTGGCGGCGCGCTTCGTCAGCGGCTATATCTATGATCCCGTACTCGATGGTGTGAACGGTGAAAAGAAAGGCAGCGGTTGGCCCCATGCCTGGGTCCAGGTCTATCTGCCCGGTGCCGGCTGGCTGGAGTTCGACCCCACCAACGGTATTATCGGCGGGTCCAATCTTATCCGCGTTGCCGTGGCCCGGGACCCCTCCCAGGCTCTTCCCGTTACCGGGACCTACTCCGGATCTCCTGAGGATTTCGTTGATTTGACGGTTAATGTGACGGTTCACGCCATGAATGTAACGCTATAGAAAATCGGAAAAATATCGTCATGAGTTCCTACGCTGATGTGTTTTACGATTCGACCGATGGATTGCGCCTGTACGCGCGGGACTATCCGGCCGATCACGCCGGCGCCATGACGGTCCTGTGCATGCCAGGGCTTACGCGCAATTCCCGGGATTTCGCGGCATTGGCGGACCATCTGTCGGGGACCTACCGGGTGCTATGCGCCGAGCAGCGTGGTCGGGGCCGGTCGGCCTATGACCCGAACTGGCAGAATTATCACCCCGGCACATACGTCAATGACATGTGGACGCTGCTCGACCATCTTGGCATTGAACGGGCGGCGCTCATCGGGACGTCTCTTGGCGGACTGATGGCCATGATCATGGCGGCAAGCCAGCGCCAGCGGGTGACCGGGATCGTGCTGAACGATGTGGGGCCGGAACTGAGTGCCGACGGCATCAAGCGGATCCAGGCCTATGTGGGCAAGATGGAAAAGGTTCACAGTTGGGACGAGGCGGTGGCGCAGGTCCGCGAGCACAATGCCGGTGTCTACCCGGATTTCGATGACGATGACTGGCGGGCGTTCGCGGCCTTGCTGTATCGCGAAGACGAAAATGGAGTGCTGGTCGCCGACTACGACCCCAATATCGCGCGACCGCTGAACCAGGCGGAGGCGGCGCCGGTCGATCTCTGGCCGGTTTTCGATATGCTCAATGGATTGCCGGTTCTGGCGCTGAGGGGGGAGTTGTCGGACATTTTGTCGCCTGAAACCTTTGCCGAGATGAAGCGCCGGGTCCCCGATATGGAAATGGTCACCGTACCGCGTTGCGGTCACGCCCCCGCGCCCGACCATCCGGTGGCACGGGGTGCCATTGACGCTTTTCTTGAGCGTCTTGATTCACCCGCAGGTGGATAAGGGCAGGGCCATCCCATGCCGCGGGCCTTGATGATCCAGGGCACTGGTTCCGACGTCGGCAAATCGGTGGTGGTCGCGGCGCTGTGTCGGGCGTTCACCAATCGCGGGATATCTGTGCGCCCGTTCAAACCCCAGAACATGTCCAATAACGCGGCGGTAACGCCCTGTGGCGGCGAAATCGGGCGGGCCCAGGCGGTCCAGGCCCGCGCCTGTCGAACCGTGCCCAGCGTCCATATGAACCCGGTGCTCCTCAAGCCCGAATCCGATAGCGGAGCACAGGTTGTCGTGCAGGGGCGCGTGGCCGGACGGCTGGATGCGGGCAATTTCGGGATCGGCCGCGCCACCTTGCTGCCCCGGGTCATGGACAGTTTCGAAAAGCTTTGTGCCCAGTGTGATCTGGTCATCGTGGAAGGCGCGGGCAGTCCGGCGGAGGTCAATTTGAGACAGGGCGACATTGCCAACATGGGATTTGCGACGCACGCCAGAGTGCCCGTGTTTCTCCTTGGCGATATCGACAGGGGCGGTGTGATCGCGAATCTTGTCGGCACCCATGCGGTTCTCGAGAAACAAGATTGTGATCTTATAAAAGGATTCATTATCAATAAGTTTCGCGGCAATATTGACCTTTTTAGTGAAGGATTGAGGGCGATCGAGACAGCGACCGGATGGCGTTCACTGGGAGTATTGCCGTGGCTGGCGGCGGCGCGTCGGTTGCCGTCCGAAGACGCGGTGATCGCCGACGAGCTGGTTCGCGAAAAGGGGGCGTCGGGTGCGCTGCGGATCGCCGTGCCCCTGTTGTCCCGGGTTGCCAATCTGGACGATCTTGACCCGTTGCGTTTCGAACCCGGCGTGGCCGTGGAATTGATCCCGCCAGGCCAGCCGCTTCCCGGGACCGCGGACCTGATCATTCTGCCCGGGTCCAAGGCGACCATGGCTGACCTTGAGTTCATGCGCGCGCAGGGCTGGGATATTGATCTTGCGGCCCACGTGCGCCGTGGCGGCCGGGTGTTTGGGATCTGTGCCGGGTTTCAGATGCTTGGACGCGCCATTCATGATCCAACCGGAATAGAGGGCAAGGCGGGAAGCATGGCGGGAATTGGCCTGCTCGACATGGAGACGACCATCGGGCCGCGCAAGCGACTGGTTGAGGTAAAAGGGTGTTGTGTTCAGACAGGGGAGCGCTTCACCGGCTATGAAATGCACATGGGATGGAGTGCTGGCGCGGCACTGTCCCGCCCCTTTGCAACGCTTGATGACGGAAGGGCTGACGGGGCGGTGAGCGAAGATCGCCGGGTTGCCGGATGTTACATCCACGGGCTGTTTGCCTCGGACATGTTTCGCAGAACTTTTCTTCAGGCGCTGTCGCCAGCCGCTCGAAGCGTTGTCGATTATGAGCGAGAGGTGGAGACAGCCTTGGAGGACCTCGCATATGCCGTTGAGGAGCACCTCGACCTTGAAGCCATGCTTGCGGTAGCGGAAAAAGGGAGTGCCGGGTGAAGATCGTTGTTATCGGAGCCGGTGTCATCGGCACGGCAACGGCTTATTTCCTGGCCGGTGACGGTCATCAGGTAACGGTTCTGGACCGTGCGTACGAGGCCGCCGCCGAGACCAGCTTCGCCAATGGCGGATTGCTGACCCCAAGCCTGTCCGATCCGTGGAATGCGCCAGGTGTCGGTCGCGCTCTGCTCAGGTACCTTGGGCGCGAAGACTCGCCGCTGCTGCTTCGGCTGAAAGCCCTGCCCTCTCTGGCGTTCTGGGGCATTCGGTTCCTGGCCAACGCGACGCCTGAGCGGTTCCGGCGCAACATGGCGGCCAATGCCGCATTATCCTTCTACAACCTTCAGGTTCTCGATGCTCTGCTTGCCGACGAGGGACTCGACTTCGACTATCAAACCAGCGGGACCCTGAAGGTGGTTCGGGACCCGCAGGCTCTGGCCGCCACGGTGGAGCTGGCTGACGCGACGCGCGCGCTCGGGGTCGACTATGAGGTCCTTGACCATGACGGCATCATCGGGGTGGAGCCGGCGCTTGCCCCGATCGCCGGCCGGCTTGCCGGAGGCGTGCACTTCCCGGAGGATCGCTTCGGGGACGCCGCCAAATTTACCCGCGGTCTTGCCCGTGCTGCCGAAGCGCGCGGCGTGAGCTTTGAATATGGTGTCGCGGTGGAGGGA
>RFJA01000281.1 GCA_003695065.1 Alphaproteobacteria bacterium | reverse complement strand
GGGTTGGCTTCGGCCAGCGGGTTGTCCATGCGCTCGATGACCGTGCAGGCCTTCACATCCTTGAGCAGCTCCACGATGCGGGTGGACGGGAAGGGAGCAAAACAGGTCACATGCACCACGCCGACCTTGACGCCCATGTTTTCGCGCATCCAATCGACCGCCGCCTGGGCCGTCTCCATCATCCCTCCCATGCCCACCAAAGCGTATTCGGCGTCTTCCATCCGGTAGGGCTCGGCCAGCTCGTAATGACGCCCAGTCTTTTCCTCGAAGATCTTCATCGCGTTTTCCACCGCGCCGAGGACTTTGTCGGTGATGTTGCGCTGGGCGATCTTGCCCTTCATGTAGGAATCCTGGTTCTGCACCACGCCGGACATGATCGGGAAGGCCGGGTCCATGTGGTTTTTCAGGCGCTCGCAGGGGTCGCCGATATATTCCTTCATGAAATCCAGCTCCGCCAACCGCACGTTCTCGATCGTGTGGGTGGTGAGGAAGCCGTCCTGCACGTTGAGGAAGGGCGTCTCGGAGTCCTCCGCGGCGCGGCGGCAGATCAGGGCCAGGTCGCCCGCCTCCTGGGCATTGCGCCCGAACAGGATACCCCAGCCGCAATCCCACACGCTCATCACGTCGTCGTGGCCGGCGTGCACATTCAACGAGTGGCTCGTCAGCGCTCGCGCGCCTATGTTGAAGACCACCGGCAAACGTTTGCCCGCGATCGTGTAGAGCACTTCCTTCATGAGCACCAGCCCCTGACCGGAGGTGAAATTGGTCACTCGTCCCCCCGCCAAGGCGTAACCCTCGCACGCAGAGGCCGCCGAATGCTCCGATTCCGGCTGAATAAACAGCAGACTATCACCCCAAAGGTTCTTTTTACCGTTAGAGTATTCAGTTTGATACCCGGTCCCCATCGTGGTCGATGAGGTGATCGGGTAAGCACAGGCGCCGGTGGTGATGTTGGTTTCAGCCCACACGACGCAACCCGCCCCGTCCGAGGTGGTCGGAATTCCGGGGTAAGGCACGTTTTTGGTTTCGCTGCTCATAAAATACCGTTCTTAGAAAACAAATGTCGGCGCACTACAAGTAGCGCTGCCGAACTG
Source organism: Alphaproteobacteria bacterium (assembly GCA_003695065.1). Taxonomy (GTDB): domain Bacteria; phylum Pseudomonadota; class Alphaproteobacteria; order Sphingomonadales; family Govanellaceae; genus J090. Next base: position 1,984 of record RFJA01000281.1, on the reverse strand, counting down.
CCTTACGGTGATTTGTTGCCAGACATCCGGCAAGCAAAAAACTTTTCGTCTCAACGCCCGAAAATGATTGCCTGCGGGCCTATTCGCGCTCTCCGATCACGACCGGAAACACTGATTTATTCCGAATATTCACAGCTTGTTAACAGGTCTCCCAACCCTTCTGCGTCAGATCCGGTTTGCTCATTCGCTCAACGAATCGTTAAATCTCTCCGTGCGATCCGTTTACTTGGATTATAACGCCACCACCCCGCCTGATTCGGCCGTCCTTGCCGATATGGAGCCTTTTTTCACCGATATCTGGGGCAACCCTTCCAGCGTGCATCATATCGGTCGCCGGGCTCGAGCCTGCCTTGACGATTTCCGTGATCGCGCTGCAACCGTTTTCAACTCTAAACCCAGCGAGATTGTCTTTACCAGCGGCGGCACCGAGTCAAACAATCTAGCCGTCCTCGGAACCGCCCGTTTACTCCGCGACAAGGGCCGCCATCTGATTACTTCAACGATAGAGCACCACGCTGTACTGCATTGTTTCGACTATCTCGAGCGTTTTGAAGGATTTCAGGTCACTCGCCTGCCAGTGGACTCGTCGGGCAGGCTGGACCCCGAAGATCTTCGCAATGCCATCACAGATTCGACCACCTTGGTGTCCGTCATGGCGGCCAACAACGAGACTGGCGTCATTCAGCCGGTTGCCGAACTTGGGCGAATCTGTCGGGAACGTGGTGTGATCTTTCACACCGACGCGGTGCAGTGGTTTGGAAAGGAACCTTTTCATGATGTCGCCCAGTTCAATGCCGACCTCGTGTCTATCTGCGCCCATAAGTTCCACGGCCCGAGGGGTGCGGGGGCACTCTACATCAGATCACCGTTGCAACCGCATCCCACCGCTTTTGGCGGAGCCCACGAATCCGAGCGCCGAGCCGGTACTGAAAACCTCCCGGCCATTGCCGGACTGGTTTCAGCAATGGAACGGTTTATCCCTGTTCCGGTCTTCGATCGGGCCGTTCTGGAACCGCTTCGAATCAAGATTATCGATACAGTCAATTCGATTGAATCTGCCACTTTCCGTGGATCATTGACGCATTCCCTGTCCAATACCGTCTCCTTTACCGTTACGGGTTGTGACAGCATTGCCTTGATGGCGGCCCTGGATATGGAGGGCATCTGCGCGTCCAGCGGCTCGGCCTGCGCCGCCGGGTCTCTAGAGCCATCCCACGTTATGCGGGCGATGGGTGTTTCCGAGGCTGAATCCAATGCGCTGGTCCGCTTTTCCTTAGGCCGCGAATCCACGAATGAGGAAATTGATTACCTTCTGAAGCTGCTGCCGGGCATTTTGTCGCAGGTAAAAACCCCCGAATAAGCTGCCTAACAAGCAGGGTCCCGACCCGGGCCATGTGTCGATAAGCTGGACTTGTGAGCGAGACTACACTTTGGAGTTCCCAGATATCCACACCACTAGATATTGCGTTTGAGCCTGCTGGTGGCTTGACACTGAGAGTTGTTTTCCTTATTCACACCCCTTAATAAGACTGTTTTTTTGAAATAGAAAACAGTTACTAATAAGCCCATGAAACTTTCCATAGCCAAGGACCAATTGATCGCCGGCTTGCAGGCCGTGCAGAACGTGGTCGGGTCCCGAACCACTCTGCCTATTCTATCCAACGTCCTGCTCAAAGGCCAGGCCGACCAATTGCGGTTCACGGCGACGGACCTGGACGTGACTGTCTCCAGCACGGTTGAAGCCCGGATTGAGGCCGAAGGGGGAACGACCATCCCGGTCAAACGCTTCTTCAGCATCGTGCGTGAACTTCAAGCGCCGGAGATCGAGTTGGAGAGCGACGACAAGAGCGTTACCAGCCTCAAGGCCGGGGCCTCATTCTACAAGATCAACGGCATTTCGGCCGACGAGTTTCCGCCGATGCCGGAATTTGAGGACAGCGCCTCGATCACGCTGCCGCAGGAAAAGCTCAAATCGATGCTCAAG
>RFJA01000031.1 GCA_003695065.1 Alphaproteobacteria bacterium | reverse complement strand
GCTTGAGCCTGTCCACCATCTGGGCCATGGTTTGCGTGTCCATTGTCGCTCCCGCCTTCGTTTGACGTTGTGTTTGACAGAAAATAACGCCGCCGCGACCAACAGTCGCGCGTTCAATGGGACACAGTATAGCACTCTGGACCGAAATTAAACAGTCCTGACTGTTTTTTTCTTCAAACTTTTTGCTGTCGGGAGCATACTGTTCCGAGAATTCGAAAGGTCCGCCTGGGGGCGGCAATAAAACGGAGGCCTGTGTTGAGTGAGCTTATCCTGCATCATTTCGAAATTTCGCCCTTTGCCGAGAAGGTGCGGAAAATCCTCAGAATCAAGGGGCTGGCGCGGGCGGCGACGCCCCGGCCCGGGAAGGGTGTTGCCGTGGATGATCCCGAAGGCCTAGAGCCGGGAATGCTGGTGGAGGTCATCCCGGACGATTATGGCAAGGTCCCGGTCACCGGTCGTGTGGTCACGGCAAACGCCTATGAGGTGGCGATTGCACGCACCCATGATCGCACTGGAGGCGTGGTGGTCCACTTTCCGCGCATCGGCTTTCGTACGGTTCCGGTCCGGTCATGATCGACTTCTATTTCTTCCCTTCGCCCAATGGCCTCAAGGTGGCGATCATGCTGGAGGAATGCGGGCTTGCCTACCGAATCGTTCCCGTCGACATCGGCAAGGGCGAACAGTTCGATCCTGCATTTCTCAAAATCAGTCCCAACAACAAGATTCCGGCGATCGTTGATCGGGACGCGTCCGACGGGCCGTTGAGCATTTTCGAGTCGGGGGCGATCCTGATTTATCTGGCGGAGAAGAGTGGCCGATTTCTGCCCCGTGACAACGCCGCCCGGTTTGATGTGCTGCAGTGGCTCATGTGGCAGGTGGGCGGACTCGGACCGATGGCCGGGCAGGCCCACCATTTCCGTGCCTTTGCGCCGGAAAAGGTGCCCTATGCGATTCGCCGCTATACGGATGAGTGCAACCGTCTTTACGGTGTGATCGATCGCAGACTGGAGGGGCGCGAGTACGTGTGTGGCGCTGTCAGCATCGCCGATTTTGCGATCTGGCCATGGATCGTGCCGCACGAGCGCCAGGGCCAAAATCTCGATGATTTTCCCAGGCTCAAGGCATGGTACCATCGCATGGAAGCGCGCCCCGGTGTGCAACGGGGGCTTGCATTGGGGCCAGAGCGGATGATGGATCAGGCGGGATATAAGTTCCTTTATGGCCAGACCGCCGAGCGGGTCAGCGAAATGCGGGACAAGCGATCGGGGAGCGACACATGACCGAAATCATTCTTCACCACTATGACGCCTCGCCCTTCACGCAGCGGGCCATCAAGATGCTGGCCATCAAGGGGCTGGCCTGGCGCTCGGTCATCCAGCCCATGATTCTGCCCAAGGACGAGCTCATCGTGCTCACCGGCGGTTATCGCGGTACGCCGGTGATGCAGATCGGTGCCGATATCTATATCGATAGCCAGCGCATCGCGGTGGAGCTGGAGGATCGCTATCCCGAGCCCTCGCTGTTTCCCAATGGCAACCGCGGCATGCCGCTGGCACTGGTGTTCTGGGGAGACGCATTCTTCGCCGCCGGCTTGCATATGGCGATCCACGAGTTGTCCGACGACTGGGGCGAAACCTTCATGAAGGATCGCAAGGCCCTGTTCTCGAACCTCGACTTCGAAGCGGTCAAGCGTGACTTTCCAGATGCCTGCGCACGGCTCAGGGCGCATGCCTCTCTGGTGGAGGCGCAGCTTTGCGATGGTCGGGCCTTTCTGCAGGGCGACAGACCCGGCATGGCCGACATCCAGGCGTTCTCCGTGCCCTGGTTCACGTTGGCGAGCATGGCAGTGGCACGGGAGCTGCTGAAGCCCTTTCCGCATTTGCTGGCCTGGAACGAGCGGATGGCCGGGCTTGGCGAAGGCGAGCGTACCGAGATCGAGATCGAGGAGGCGTACCGGGAGGCAAAATCCGCTGATCCGCTGGAGCCTGCCGGAGTGGATGCCGATGACCCTCTGGGTCTCAAGGCCGGGGACCCGGTCGAGATTCGCCCGGTGGAAGCCGAACGGGGTGCGGTCAGGGGCGAGCTTGTGACCTTGAAGCCCAACGCCGTTGCCATCCGTCGTCGCCATGACAAAATCGGTGATGTGGTGGTGCACTTCCCACGCCTTGGCTACCGGGTGAGCGCGGTTCAGGATCTGGACGCTAGATAATGCCGTTGTCGCGCAGTTTCGCGATATCGTCCGGGCTATAGCCCAGCTCGGCCAGAATTGTGTCGGTGTGTTCGCCCAGTGCCGGTGGGGGTGCGGTAATGCCGGCCTCTGTCTCTGAAAATTTGATTGGCAGGTCGGCCACCGGTGCGGGCCGAGGAGCGCCCGAGAAGCTCACCTCTTTCAGTAGTCCCATGGCGGCCACCTGCGGGTTGTCGATCGCCTGTTGAAGGTCGAGCACGGGTCCGGCGGCCAGTCCCGCCTCTTCCAGCGCGGCGATGGCTTCATCGCTGGTGCGTTTGGCGCACCATTCGGCCATCACCGCGCAGATTTCATCCCGATGGTCACCGCGTGCCTGATCGGACTGGAAGCGGGGGTCGTCGGCCAGCTCGGGCCGGCCCACCAGGTTGGCCCAGCGGCGAAACAGGCCGTTTCCAACCGTATGTACCAGAATATGGCCGTCCCTCGTCTCAAAGACATCGGATGGCGCCGAGGTTTGCACCCGGTTGCCTGTGGGGAGCCGGTTGATCCCGAGTACTCCCTGCTCGATCAGATGGGAATTGAACACCGCCAGCGCCGTTCCGAGCAAGGTCGCCTGTACCTCCTGGCCTTTTCCCGTTTTTTCCCGCTCCATCAGGGCGGCCAGTGCGCCAAACGCCGACAGCACGGCGGTGGTGTAGTCCACATAGGGGGCGGCGGCCTTCACCGGGTGTCCCGGCGTGCCGGTCATGTACATGGCGCCCGACATGGCCTGACCAATGCCGTCGAAGCCGCCTCGCCGGGCGTCTGGGCCCACCGGCCCGAAGGCCGATTGGGCGACCAGAATAATGTCAGGCTTGATCGCTTTCAGGCTGTCATAGTCGAGGCCAAGGGATTTGAGCGCAGCGGCCGGCAGATTGGCGACCACCACATCGGCCGTGGCGACCAGGCGGCGCATGATGTCGCGGCCCTCGTCCGTGGTGGGCTTGAGCGTCATGGATTTCTTGTTGCAGCTTGTTTGCAGAAAGACGCCGCCTTCACCGTCGGAGCCGTCCGGGCGCTTGAACAATGGCGCAATATAGCGATCTTCCCCGCCCGACCGTTTCTCGATTCGAATCACCTCGGCGCCGAGATAGCCCAGAAGGGTCGCGCAATAGGGGCCAGCCACATACCGACCAAAATCGAGAACACGGATCCCATCCAGAACGCCCGGCATGACGCGGTACTCCCTGAAAAAACCGTCAGACTTGACGGTTTTCTATAGATAGCTTCCCGCCCAAGGTCAAGGCGGCCCACAGTTTGACAGGCCTAGGCGAGCGGGTCAAAGTGTCGCCACCCGCGCCAAGACGGGAATCGTTGCGTCGAAAAGGAGACTAGCGTGATTTTTTCTTTGGGGGACCGTCGTCTTAAAGTTCATGGAGACGATTATTTTGTCGCGCCGAGTGCCAGCGTGATTGGCTCGGTCGAGCTCGGCCATGATACCGGTATCTGGTTCGGGGCGACGCTCAGGGGCGACATGGACTGGATCAGGGTCGGCGACAATTCGAACATCCAGGATGGATCCGTGGTGCATGTGTCGGAGAAAGAGCCCTGCGTGATCGGGAAGAATGTCACGGTCGGCCATATGTGCATGCTGCATTCCTGTTTCATTGGTGATAATTCGCTTGTCGGCAACGGGGCGATCATTCTGGACCGGGCCCGGATCGGTCAGAATGTGATCGTGGCGGCCAACAGCATGGTCGCGCCCGACAAGGAAATCCCCGACGGGGTGGTTGTCATGGGGTCACCGGCCAAAATCGTTCGCGAGGTGACCGAAAAGGATCTTTGGCTGATTGATATGAGCTGGAAGGTCTACGTGGAAAACGCCCGCCGCTTCCGCAGCGAACTGAAACGGGAGGATGGTTAGGATTTCACGCGATCTGCGCCACAAGAGAAAACAAACAGTACTGACTGTTTTATTTATGGGCGGTTGGGAAAATTTGTGCTATGCCTCCCTCGATTGACAGCGCAGGTGACAGGAACTGAGGAGGCCGCCATGGATTTCCGCATGACCGACGATCAAAAGCAGTTGCAGGAGGCGGCGCGGGCCTTTGCCCGAGCCGAATTGCCGGACATTGCGCGGGAGCTGGAAGAGAAAAACATTCCGCCGTCTCACGATCTCATCAAACGCTATGCCGAACTGGGGTTTCTGGGCATTAACGTTCCGGAGGAATTTGGCGGGCTTGGTCTTGGCAATCTGGAGGCGCTTATTGTGCTCGAAGAGTTTGCCAAGATTTCCTCGGCTGTTGCCTTTCCCATTTTTGAATCCTGTGTTGGCCCGGTGCGTGCCATCGAACGATTCGGGTCTGAGGCGCTGGCCAAGCGGGTGGTCCCGGCGGTGTGCCGGGGCGAGGTGGTCGTCGCGGTATCCATGTCCGAACCCGAGGCGGGATCGGCGCTGACCGACCTGAAGACCAGGGCCGTCGTGAAAGGCGACAAGGTGGTGGTCAATGGCACCAAGCGGTGGTGTTCGGGTGGCGGCCACGCCGACGGGTATGTGGTCTACTGCCGGATGTCCGATGATCCGGGCGCCAAGGGCATCGGCGCGGTCTATGTGGAGGCGGACGCCAAGGGATTGTCGTTCGGTGCGCAGGAACAGCTCATGGGCTTTCGCGGTGTGCCGTCGTCGGATCTGTATTTTGATGATGTGGAGGTGCCGGTGGAAAACATCGTGGTTCCCGCCGGCGGCTTCAAGAAGCTGATGGAAGCCTTTGACCTGGAACGTTGCGGCAACGCCACCATGGCGCTCGGCCAGGCATCGGGCGCGCTGGAGGATGTGGTCGAGTATGTGCAGGAGCGCAAGCAGTTCGGCAAACCCATCGTGGAGTTCCAGGCGGTGCAGCTCCGGCTTGCCGAAATGCAGATGCGCGTTGATGCAGCGCGCCTGCTGATCCACCGGGCCGCGGCCAACGCTGAAAGCGGGTTGCCCAGCATTCTCGATTCATCGGTGGCGAAATGTTTCGCCAACGAAATTGCGCGCGAGGTCACGGGTAATGCGGTGCAGCTCATGGGTGCCTACGGCTATTCCAAGGAATATAACATGGAACGCCGATTGCGTGACGCCTGGGGCTGGGGCATTGCCGGGGGCGCCATTGACATTCAGAAGGTCAATATAGCTTCCGCCATGGTGGGCCGGCGTTTCGATCAGCGCAAATAGCTGACAGGAGCAACCCGATGAGCCGTGCTTTCGGCCCGATCATGCAAAACGGATACGTGGTCCGGGACATCCGGGAAGCCATCGCGCACTGGACAAGGGTTCTGGGTGTTGGACCGTTCTTTGTTCTGGACCCGGTGGAATTCGGTGAAAGTTTCTATCGCGGCCAGCCGCTGGACCTGGACCTGACGGTGGCCATTGCCTATTCGGGCGACTTTCAGATCGAGCTGATCCATCAAAACAACGACGCCCGCTCGATCTATACCGATTTTCTGGAGGTCTCCCCGCCCGGCCTGCATCATGTTTGCGTCTGTGTCGATGATGTGGACGGGGTTATCGAGGCCCAGGGCCTGACCGACAAGATCGTGCAGCATGGTCATACCGCTGCTGGTGTACGTTTCGCCTATGTGGATACCATCCTCCACGGCGGGACCATGCTGGAGGTTATCGAGCGCGACAAGGCGATGATGGACGCCTTTGACCAGATGAAGGCCGCAGCGGCCAGGTGGGACGGCGAAAAGGCTTTTATCGGGAAGCTTCGGGATTAACGCGGGACCACGCCTGTTCCCGGAACAAGCCTGCGCCCGCAGAACGGGTGCAATTAATGGGTCCGGACCCTAGGATTCGTCCACCTGCACCTTGATTTCGTCATCTTCCACCCTCACCGGATAGGCTTTGATCGGGGCATAGGCCGGTGCGCCGAGCACCTTGCCATCGCGCATGTCGAAGGCGGCGCCATGGAGTGGGCAAATCAGGCGATGGCCACGCATCCGTCCCCCTTCCAGTTCGGCGATGGCGTGAGAGCAGCGGTTCTCCACCGCAAAAAACTCTCCGGTTTTGGCGTGACAGATCAGTATGCTCTTTCCCTCCACGTCGAACGCCTTGTTGGTGTTCTGGGGAATGTCTTCGGTGCGGGCTACGGTGACGTAGGTGGATTCACTCACAATTGGCTCCGTTCACTGCTCTGGCTAAACAATAGTTCATGATGCATAATCGAAAAACAGTCAACTTTGATTGTTTTTTGGAGGAGGCAACCCTTGGCTGGTCATTGTCTGATCGTGGGCGCAGGGCCCGGGCTCGGTCTGTCGCTGGCGCGCCGCTTTGGCGCCCGGGGTATGGCCGTTGGTCTGGTGGCCCGGCGCGCGGCGGCGCTTGACGAGTATGTCGATCAACTGCGCGGCGAGGGACTTGCGGTGGAGGCGGCCGCCGCCGATGTGGCGGACCGAACCGCTCTGAAGCACGCTCTTCAAATTCTAATGGATCATCAGGGGACACCCGACATTCTGATCTATAATGCGTTTCACAGGGCCGAGGGTCTGGCGTCGCGAATGGCGGTGGACGACATGCTGGAAAGCGTCCGGATCAACGCAGGTGGCGCGGTCAACGCGGTGCAGCTCGTGTTGCCTGGCATGCGTGCAGCCGGAAAGGGCACGATCCTTATAACGGGCGGTGGGGCTGCCATCGATCCGTGGCCTGCCCTGGCACCGCTCGGCGTAGGCAAGGCGGCGCTCAGGAACTTTGCCCTCAACCTGGCCGAGGAACTCAAGCCCGAAGGGATTCATGTGGCCACGGTCACCATCTGCGACCATATTGCCCCCGGGACCCGGTTCGATCCCGATCGCATTGCGCGGGTCTACACCGACCTCGCCGACGAGCCGCGGGGGGCGTGGCGGGCGGAGGTGATTTATCGGTGAAAAAGAAACAGTCAGGTCTGTTTCTTTTTGACTCATTCGGTTGGCATGTTAAGCTGGCGCAGTTGCAGAAATTGAGGTGGGGAAGACTATCATGGCCATAGAGCGCGTGAAACCGACGGAAAGCCCGGAGACCCCGGTCGAAAAGGCGCCAGACCCTGATCTCGGCACCGACGTCATTGCCAAGGAGCGCTACACCTCGGAAGAGTTCATGAAGCTCGAATGGGAGCGGATGTGGACCAAGGTCTGGCTGATGGCCGGGCGAGAGGACGATATTCCGGAACCGGGCGACTATCTGGTAACCGAAATCGGCAAGGAATCGATTCTGGTTGTGCGCCAGCCCGATGGCGGCGTGCGCGCTTTCTACAATGTCTGCCAGCACCGGGGAAATCAGCTTCGCCCCACCGGCATGGGCCACGTTGACAGCTTCCTGTGTGCCTACCACCATTGGGACTACAACCTCGACGGCAGCTTCAAGAACATTCCCGATCTGGAAACCTTTCCGCAGGGCGCGCCGTGCAAGGGTCTGGAGGAAATCCCCTGCGATACCTGGGGAAGCTGGGTGTGGTTCAGTCTCGACCCGGATGTGGAACCGTTGATGGATTACCTGGGGCCGATTCCGAAGCATCTCGATCCCTACAACTTCCACAAAATGAAACTGACCCGCGACCTGACCGTGGAATGGGATTGCAACTGGAAGGCTTCGGTGGACGCGTTCAACGAATCCTATCACGTCCAGGGCATCCATCCGCAGTTGCTGTGGCATCTCAACGATCTGGATATTCAGATCGACTGTTACGAAAAACACAGCCGCTACCTGATCCCGTTTGCCACGCTCAGCCCGCGTGTCCATCAGAACCCGCCGCAGATTCCGGAGGGCATCAAGCTGTTGATGCGGGAAGCCAAGATGGATCCGGCGGACTACGAGGGGCGGGTCCTGGATATCCGCAAGGACCTGCAGCGTTGGAAGCGCGCCCATGGGGCCGAACAGGGCAAGGATTATTCGAGACTCAACGACGACCAGTTGACCGACGATTATCACTATCTGATTTTCCCCAACATCACCATGAACATCCATGCGGATGATCTGATGCTGTTCCGTCAGCGTCCGCACCCGACTGACCCCAACAGGATGTATTTTGACATTCATACCTATGTGCTGGTGCCCGATGGCGAAGAGCCGCCGGAGCGACCCGAACACCGGACCTATAAATTCGGGGAAAAGTCGTGCGGTCTGGTCATCGACCAGGATGCGCACAACCTGCCCGGTGTCCAGAGGGGGATGAATTCGCGCGGGTTCCGGGGCTTGTGGATCGGCAATCAGGAGCTTCGCATTCGTCATTTCCACAAGGTGATCGACGACTATATCTATGGCCCCGATGGCAAACCGGAAGGGGCGCTTTAGCGCTTCGGGGCGCAAAACTGTCAACTCCGGCAGCTTTGCCGGGATCACGAGCCGGTTAGGCTGACAGGGCGCCGGATTACCGGCGCGACGAGAAACGAGAGGGAACAAGGGAATGCAGTTGAGCCGCGAGGAACTGCTGCGGGCCTACCGCCAGATGAAAACCATTCGCGAGTTCGAGGAACGTCTCCATGTGGAGATTACCACGGGCGAAATCGCCGGCTTCACGCACCTTTACGCGGGGCAGGAGGCGGTTGCCGTGGGGGTATGCGAAAACCTCAACGACAGCGACTACATCATTTCCACGCACCGCGGCCACGGCCACTGCATCGCCAAAGGCTGTGACGTCAAGGGCATGATGAAGGAGATCTACGGCCGCAAGGATGGCCTGTGTGGTGGCAAGGGCGGTTCGATGCACATTGCCGACGTGTCCAAGGGGATGCTTGGAGCCAACGGAATCGTTGGCGGCGGTCCGCCTATCGCGCTTGGCGCCGCAATGGCCGCGAAGATTGACGGCACCGGTGCGGTGTCGGTCGCTTTCGGCGGGGACGGGAGCTGCAATCAGGGGACCGTGTTCGAAGCCATGAACATGGCGGTGGTGCTGCAGTCCCCGATCATCTTCGTTTTCGAAAACAATGGATATTCGGAGCATACCGGGGCGGACTATGCCGTGGGCAGTGGCGATATTGCCGGACGGGCTGCCGGGTTCGGGATGCCGGCAGCATGTGGCGATGGCTCGGACTTTTTCGAGGTTCACGCCATGACCAGGGAAGCGGTGGAGCGGGCCCGCGATGGTGGCGGCCCGACCACGCTGGAATTCAAAACGACCCGCTTCTTCGGCCATTTCGAAGGCGACCCCCAGCGCTACCGGGCCAAGGACGAGGTCAAGAAGCATCGCGAAACCATGGACGCGCTCAAGATCTTCCGGGACAAGGTGACCAAGGCCAAATTGCTGACCAAGAAAGCGATGGACGAGATAGACGCGGAAGTGCTCAAACTCATCGATGAGGCGGTGGAAGAGGCGCGCGCCGCGCCGCCACCCACCCCGGACGATCTGTTGACTGACGTCTATATTTCCTATGAAGGGGGGATTCAGTAATGGCGGTCAAGACCTACCGCGAGGCCCTCAACGAAGCGCTCCATCTCGAATTCGAGCGGGACGAGAACGTGGTAATCTTGGGCGAGGATGTGTCTGGCGGGGCCGGCGGCACCTCGGGGGAACGCGAGGCGTCGGGTGGTATCTTCGGTGTTTCGGCCGGGCTGCTGCCGCGGTTTGGCGAAGCCCGCGTGATCGACACACCGATTTCCGAATCGAATATCGTGGGGGCTGCCAACGGCCTTGCGCTTGCCGGGAAGCGGCCCATTGCCGAGCTTATGTTCGCCGATTTCATCGGAGTCAGCTTCGATCAGATCATCAACCAGGCGGCAAAGTTCCGCTACATGTTTGGCGGGCGCACCCGGTGCCCGGTGGTGATCCGGACCACCTATGGCACCGGCATGAACGCGGCGGCCCAGCACAGTCAGGCGCTCTACCCCGTCATCACCCACATTCCGGGAATCAAGGTCGCAATTCCGTCCAACCCGGCAGATGCCAAGGGCCTGCTGATAACCGCCATCCGGGACGACGACCCGGTGATGTTCTTCGAACACAAGGCGCTCTATGGCAAAAAGGGCGAGGTTCCCGAAGGCGAATATCTGGTACCCTTCGGCAAGGCCAATATTCTGGCCGAAGGCGATGACGTGACCATCGTTGCCATCGGGCGCATGGTGCACTTTGCCGAGAAGGCCATGAAGACCCTGGCCAAGGATGGGATCGGCGTCGAATTGATCGACCCGCGCACCACTTCGCCGCTCGATGAGGAAGCGATTCTCGACAGTGTTGAAAAAACCGGCCGGCTGGTCGTGGTCGATGAAGCCAACCCCCGTTGTTCGGTTGCGCGCGACATTGCGGCCATCGTCGCGGACAAGGCGTTCAGCTCGCTGCGTGCACCAATCAAATGTGTTACCGCGCCCCATACGCCGGTGCCGTTTGCTCGGGAGCTTGAGTTCGCCTACACGCCGTCGCCCGACAAGATCGCGGCCGCGGCCAAAGCTACGGTTGAGTTTGCGGCATGAGTACAAAGCTGCGCGCCTTCACAATGCCCAAGTGGGGCCTTGAGATGACCGAGGGCACGCTCGCCGAATGGCTGGTGCGGGAAGGCGACGCCTTCGAGAAGGGCCAAAGCATCGCCATCGTCGAGACCGAGAAGATCGCAAACGAGGTGGAAGCCGACAAGGCCGGCGTCATGTGCCGGCAGGTGGCGGCGCCCGGCGATGTGTTGCCGGTGGGAGCCCTGCTGGCTGTGGTCGCCGAAGCGGACGCGAAGGGCAAGGTGGATGACTCGGCGGTCGAGGCCTTCCTCAAGGACTTCAAGGCGGTGGACACCGGCCCCCGCTACGAGGAAGATGAAGGCGAAGGGGAGCCGCCCGCCGACGCGGCCGGCCAACAAGGCGACGTCGCCACTGCCAAGGCAGGAGACGAGCCAGCTCCGCCGGAACAGGAAGAACCAGCGGTGGCCGAGTCTGACGCAGGGCCTGGCGAAGAGGATGACTCCAATGTCAATGCGAGCCCGGCGGCCCGGGCTCTGGCGCGACGGCTGGGTGTGGCGCTTTCCGGTCTGATAGGTTCGGGTCGTCAGGGCCGGATCACCAGACAGGATGTGGAACAGGCCGCGCGGCGCGGCGCCGGCACTCCTCCCACCGGTTACATGAGTTCGATAACCAATGTCAGCCCGGTGGCGCGGGAACTGGCGCGCCTTCTTGATGTGGATCTTGGCGCCGTTACCGGCAGCGGCCGCGGCGGTCGAATCACCCGTCAGGATGTGGAGCAGGCGGCGCGCAAGGCGGGCAAAGGGGAAGCGGAGATCAGTGCTGCCGACGATCAGGTTCGTGCGAGCCCGCTGGCCCGGCGTATTGCTGCGGCCCGGGGCGTCCCCCTCGCCCAGATCCAGGGGTCCGGCCCGCGAGGTCGCATTTTGCGTCATGACGTGGAAGGGGCCCCGATCCGCTCCGTTGCAGTCACCGGTGAGGCTCCCTACCGCACCCAGAAGATGACCGCGATGCGCCGCACCATTGCCCGGCGGCTGGTGGAATCAAAACAGACGGTCCCGCATTTCTATCTGACCATCGATGTGGAGCTGGACGATCTGATGTCCATCCGCCGTCAGTTGAATGCGCGACCGGGTGCGACAAAACTGTCGGTAAACGATTTCCTGATCCGGGCCATCGGTCTGGCTCTGATGGCGGAACCTGAGGCCAATGTCCAGTTGATCGATCAGGAGATCCGCATTTTCGAGCGCGCCGACGTATCCGTGGCGGTGGCAGTCGAGGGCGGGCTGGTTACACCGGTGGTCCGTGGCGCCGACATCAAAACGGTTGACGAAATATCGGCGGAGATGGCAGACCTTGCGGCCCGGGCCCGGGCCGGCAAGCTTTCCATGGAAGAGATGCAGGGGGGCTCGTTTTCGCTCTCCAATCTTGGCATGTACGGCATCCGCCAGTTCGACGCGGTGATCAATCCGCCCCAGGGCGCGATCCTGGCCGTGGGCAAGGCGGAAAAACGCCAGATCGTCCGGGATGACGACAGCGTCGTGATCCGCACCTGCATGACCGCCACCATGTCCTGCGACCATCGGGTCATCGACGGTGCCATCGGTGCGAAGTTTCTGGCTGCCTTCAAGGCTTTGGTGGAAAACCCGGCCCAACTGATCGTGTAGGCCCGATCGGGGGAGAGTCCATGGCCACCCGCTATCGCGAAGAGACTTTTCCGGTTCCTGCAAACCGCTTGTGGCAGACACTTGTCGACTGGGGCGGCATCGCCGACTGGTTCCCCGAAGGCTATATCGAATCCCTCGATCTGGTGGGGGCCGGTGACGGCGCCGTCCGGATCATCACCGCGCCAACGGGGCAACGCCTTGGCGAGCGCCTCGACGGCGCTGACCACGAGCATTTCATAATTCAGCTTTCCATTACCGATCCCATGCCCGAGGGCCTCGTCTATTACCGGGCAACGGGCCGGATCTTTCCGCTCGACGCCGCGTCCTGCCGATTGACCTGGGCCAGCGCCTTCAAGGCCGTCGACCCCGCCACCGAACAGCAGTTCAACGAATGGTTCGGTATGGCGGTCAAGGACATGTTTGTCGGACTGCGCGACCGGTTTTCTTCACCACATCAAGGCTGACGCCTGTTGCCGCCTGCCTGCTGTCGTATCTCGGCCGGTCGAGTCTCTCGACGTGGGGACCGTTCCCGGAGATAATCTGGGGGGCAGGGCGGAAACGACGGTCCCCGGCAATGGAGGTGGTCATGGCGGATACGGTGGCAGATACGGCAGGAGATTCGGTGGCAGTGGTGGTGGGGGTTGGTCCCGGGCTTGGGTCAGCACTGGTGCGCCGCGCGGCAGGGGACGGCATGACCGTGGTGGCGGCCGCGCGCCAGGCGACGAAGCTTGAGGCTCTGCAGTCCGGCCCCGAGGTGGAACGGGTCGTTCCCCATGACTGTGATGCCACATCGCCCGAAGCGGTCGACACACTGTTTCGGGCGGCCGACGAACTGGGGCGGCTCGACCTGGTGGTGTTCAACGCCGGTGCATTCGCGCCGGGACGGATTGTCGACACGGATCCGGCTGAGTTCGAGCGATGCTGGCGTGTCGGCTGCTTTGCGGGTTTTCTGGTGGGTCAGCAAGCGGCGCGGCGCATGGTCCGCAACGGTCAGGGCACCATCATTTTCACCGGGGCCACCGCTTCGCTCAGGGGCAGTGCCGGATTTGCCAATCTCGCGTCCCCAAAATTCGCACTTCGCGCTGTTGCCCAAAGCATGGCGCGGGAACTTGGGCCGATGGGCGTCCATGTGGCCCATACCATTATCGACGGACAGATCCGGTCCGCCCGCTACCAGCATCTGATCGCGGAACGGGGACCGGATTCGCTGCTTGAGCCAGACGCCATCGCCGACGCGTACCTGGCCCTTCATCGCCAGCACCGCAGCGCCTGGACTTTTGAATTGGACTTGCGGCCCTGGGTGGAGAAATTCTGATATCGCAGCCGCTACGTCAGGTTGGCGCAGAACGGGCCGGAACAGTTCGGGCATTGCCAATCGAATGCCACACCATCGGTTTCTTCGGTCTACGAGAGGCATCCTCAAACACCGATCAGGTGCAGTGCGATCCGGCGCTGGTGGGGGCGGGTGCGATGTTCATAAAGGTAAATCCCCTGCCAGGTGCCAAGCACCGGGCGCCCCGCGCGAACCGGGATGGCAAGATGGGTCTGGGTGAGGGCGGCGCGGATATGGGCCGGCATGTCATCGGGTCCTTCCGCGTCATGGCGGTAGAGTCCCCGGCCCTCGGGGACCAGTCTGGCGAAGAAATCCTCAAGGTCGCCCAGGACGTCGGGGTCGGCGTTTTCCTGAATGGTCAGCGATGCCGAGGTATGACGGATATAGACCGTCAATAGCCCCTCTCCAATGGCGCTCTCGCGAACCCAGTTGTCAATGGTCGTCGTGATCTCGGTCAGGCCCCGGCCGCGTGAGGAAACGGTGATCTCGTCGGTCCGCTGTCGCATCATGAAAGATCGGCGAAGTCGGCCTGTTTGCGCTGCAGGGAGGCCTGGGCGCCCTTGCTGATGTCCTCGAAACTCAGCAGTCCCGCGTTCCAGGTCGCCACATAGTCGAGCCCCTGCGCGACGCTGTTGTCGCGGGCGTGGTTCAGAACGGTCTTGCTGCCGGATACCGCGAGCGGTGATTTCGTGGCAATCTCCCGGGCGATCCCCATGGC